>NZ_JAKRMT010000014.1:0-56671 GCF_022346045.1 Corynebacterium sp. ACRQJ
CGTAGAGGGCCACAGCATCACGTTTGAACTGTTCGGAGTACCTAGGCATGGTGGTAGATTACCTTTCTTCCCAACCCAACTGGGCTGGATATCAGGTGTCTACCTAACGGGGGTCAGGTCCCAACGCTTTTCCCTGGAACACGTTGTCAACTATGTCCTGACTTCGGACATCGCCGAGGGCACTCTTTTCAAGCCAGGGGCACTCGGGGCGTTCTTATTCCTCCGATTTCCTCGGATCGAACTCTACCGAGTCGATGATCGCCTCGATCTCTTCCTCGGACAGGGTGAGCGCCAAGATCTCAACTCCAGCGGCTCCACCGCTTCCTGCGGAGACGAACACCCACGCGCCGTGCAGAGTCTTGCCGGACTTTTCGTTCGTCGTCCAAGTGGTCAGCTTGGCCTCGTCGGCGTTTTCGATATCCAGGTCGCGGGACTCGCCTAGTTCGAAGTCTCTTCCGTGGGTGGTTCGGAACTGGGCGTTCACTTCGAAGTACCCCATCGTGGCGGTTGCCGTAGGCCCTTGCCCCTGGTCAGAGCTCAGACGAATCACGTCCGTTGGCTCTTTATCGGCCTCTTTGTCCGCGTTAGACCAAGACGTGGTGAAACCATTCTCCGTTGGTTTGAAGTCCTCGGTCTCTTCCCAGTCTGCTGGAACTTCAAGGGAGATTCGCCCTTCCTCAACCCGCTGCATTCCTTCGGTCACGGACTGTGCCGAGTTTTCGGCCTGATCCGAATCTTCGGAAGAAATGAGGCTGCACGACCCCAGTAGGGCGGCTGAGGTGATTACCGCAGCGATCTTTACTGCTAGCGAATGGGACTTTGAGCGAGGCTTTGAGTGGGACTTCATGGGAGCACTCCTAAGTGTTCTCTTCTGTGGCGATAATAACGTCGCTGCGGGGCACTCGCTGGGTATTCTTAAAGTAATTCTTATTGCCCTCAAAGGTCTCAAAGGACTCAGAGGCTAAGTCCCCGGCGCCTACTCCGGGCGGTTCGCAGCAGCAGACGAACACCACCGGCGAGGTGGTCATTGGCCACACTGAGGCGCCGGGGCAGGCGAACCCATCCGTCATGAATAAGACGATCGCCTCTTGCGGGGATCCCTCGATGCACGAGACCGGCACAACTTTCTTTACCGACGGAACGTCAGGGTGGACGTCGACGTGTGCCAACAAGATGATGGCCGCCCGCCCGGCCGAGCCTGCACCCGCGCCGGATGATTCTTACTACGAGGGATACCTCGACGGTTATGACGACGCGCAGTATGACTACTACGACTACTACGACGAGTACAGCGACTACTAGGAACTAGCTCCGGCTTTCTTTAGGCTGTCGATACTCTGGAAGTCCACCCCCGGGATCCGGGAGAACCTATCCTTGTCGCAGGTCAGGACGATTATCTGATTATCCCGCCCCAAGGCGCCAAGCACCTTGTTCATGCTCTTGGCCCGGTCGGTATCGCTGAATCCCAACACGTCGTCCAGGAATATCGGCACCCCGCTGCCGTCGTGCCCCACCAGGCGGGCGATGGCGAGCAGTTGCAGAATCTCCACCTGCTCCTGGGCGCCGCCGGAGAGCTGCTCCTTTTCCAGGCGCACGCTGCCGATAGCGCGGCTCGAAACCTGGAACTTCTCATCGACGTCCAGATCAACATCGCTACCGAAGACAATCCCGGAGAGCTTGTTCAGGGCCTTGCGATACGGCTCGGAGTACTTTTCCTGCATCCGCTTCCGCGATTCCTGAACCACTTGATGCAGTAGCTCCGCGGCATCCGCCTGCCTGCGCAGCCTAGCGACCACGCCCTTGAGACGCTCTACTTCCGCCTCTGACTGTTCCTTGGTTTCTGCGGAACCGCGAGCCTGCCCGAGCTTGGCGTTCAAGGCGGCAATGTCCACGCGGCATTCCTGTACCTGCTGGTTCAGCATGTTTACCCGGCTCCGAGCCCCCTCGAAGCTCGCCTGCACGTCCGCCACGTCGCCGAGCTCGCCTACTTCCTGCCTCTTGGAATCGAGCTTTTCGCGTGCCGCATCCACGGCCTGCGTTGCCTGGGTACGCTTTGCGTTCAGTTCTTCGTCGGAGTATCGCTCGCGGGCTGCTTCCAGATCCTTCGCTGCCGCATCCAGCTGCTGTTGCAGGTTTTCCGCCTTCGCCTCGTACTGGATCTTCCGCTCGATCGCGTCGCTGTTCTGTAGGGAAAGCAACCGTCCGTTGGCTTCGTCACGGGCTCGGGTGGCTGCCTCCAGCGCGGCACCTTCTTCTACTTCGTCGATGTTTTCGCCGGCCTCCACGTTGGCGTCATTACGCAGGGAGCTACTGGTTTCCAGCAGCTTCTCGACCTCGGCGGTGAGGCTTTCCACCTGACCGTTCAGGTCGGAAAGTGTTCGCTTGCCGAGGATGGCCTTGAGGCTCGCACGCTGGTCGCGCAGGGTTTCCTCGTCCTCGTTCCGCGCCCTAACGGCACGCCCAAACTCTTCAAGGACTTCCGCGCGCGGATCCTCGAGCGCAATATGCTCGCGCCCGACCGCCGATAGTTCCGCATTGACTTTCTGCAGCGCCTCGTCGACGTTCAGGTCGAGGTTGCTGGAATCCTGCGCCGGGGTGACGCGCACCTCGTATTCACCCAGGCCAACGGTCCATTCGGTGGTGACCTTCTTTTCCAGGCCGCTCTCCCCCAGGGTGGCCTCCACTCCGTTGTCCACGATGGTGCTGTCGGCCGGCCCTGCGATATGCACGGAAGTCGCGCCCGCATCGCGGATCTTTATCTGCGCGTCCAGGTCCGTCATCGCCTCACGGATCCTCTGTTCCGCCTGCGGCGTGGCCGGGTTGCGATCCACCTTTTGAGCCAGCTCCGCTACCTTCGCGTCCAGCTTCACCGCGCTATCCCGCTCCTCCGTCGCGGACTCCAGCCGCCCCTGGATGTCCGCCGCGTTCTTTAGCGCGGTGGCCAGCTTGGCACGCTTATCCGCACGCACGTACGCGGCGTGGGCACTATCGAAGGCTCTCTTCGCCTCGTCGCGCTCGGCCTGTTGTTCCTCTGCCCTTTTCTGGACGCCACGTAGCTCCTCCGTCGCTGTTTTGAGCGACTGTTCTAGCTCCCCCTGCGCTAGCTTCTGCTTCTCCCGCGCCTCGGATGCCTCTTGCCATCGCCCGACCTGGTCCTGTTTCAGTTCCAGCTCGTTTTCCAGGGCGCTTAAGGCCTCCGCGATCTTCTTCGCAGCCTCTAACCGCTCGGCGCATTCGTCGAACTCTTTCTGCGCATCCGGTAGATCGTCTTCGGCATCGGCGCGCTGAATCTGTTTGGATTCGATTTCGCGGATCGCTGCCTGCGCATTGTTGTACTCAAGCTTGGCGGTCGCTAGGGCTTCCTGCGCACTCGCCAAATCTGCCTCGGCGGCGGCCAGCTCTCCCTTGGAATTTCTGTTGGCTCGGCGGTCCCGCAGCTTCTTGTCCTCGTCGTCGATCAGGCGGACTAGCAGCTCCGCGGCGCCCTGGTCATTTTCGCTGATACCACTGGCGGCGCTCACTGTGGCGTCATCACCGGCGGTGCGCAGGGCCGAGGACAGGGAGGGGATGGCCGTGAAGTCGAGTGCGTCCAGGCGCTGTCCTTGGCTGACGAAGAGTGCCTCGCGCAGGGCGGAGTCGATGCTCTCGTTCAGCAGCTCGCTGAACTTCTCCATTGCCTGGTCGCCGGTGTAGTTGCGCACGGAGGGGCGCAGCACATCTAGGAGCACCTTCTTTTTCTCGAAGTCCTTGGTGTACTCCACCAGGTTCTCGCCCAACTGCATACGGGCGGTGATCTTTGGCTTGGTGCCGCTGCCCACGGGGAAAAAGCCACTGACTTTCTTGGAGGTCGTCGAGACTTTCCAATCCGAAAGCAGCAGGCCAAAGGCGTTCATCAGGCTGGATTTTCCGGCCTCGTTGCTGCCGTGAACGACGGTCACACCCGTGGCGCTTGGGGCAAAGTGCGCGGACTCAATGCCCGCGAAGTTGCGCACATCCAAGTTCTCCAGCACGAAGCTGGCTTTTGGCGATGCCTTGGTAGAAGATGTCATTTCCTTGCCGTCCCTCTCCCCTAGTTAGCCTTCTCCGCCTGGTGTGCCAAGCGCACGAGCAGTCGCAGCGCATCCTGCGCCTGCTGTGCCCGCTCTACCCGTTGCGGATCCTTGCTATCGGAATTCGCCAGCTGCTGCAGTTCTTCCACCGCCTCGCCGACAAAACCTTGACTGAGCAGCCCCTCGGAAAGCTCGTCCTCGTCGGGAATAACATGCAGCTTCATTAGCCGCTCGCGCGCGTATAAAGCAGCGAAGGTCGGCGCGATCTTCGTGATCCGCTCGTCCAGGTAAGCGGCATCGTGGACGGACAGCGTTCCCTCCAGCGCGTACTTCACCACGGTGGTGCGCTTTGCGTCGATTCCCTCTAGCCGCTCCAGGAACTCGTCGATATCCGCCGCCGAGTTCACCGTCGCGTTCAGCGCCTTGAATGCCCAGCGCCCGACCGGAACCTCCTCTACCTGAACGTCCGCCTGTTGTGCTGGTCGCGCCGGATCCACCGCGATGTCCACCATCAGCACGTTTCCGGAGTTCGCTTCGCCACCCCCGTCTGGTTCAACGAAGGCCGTGACCTCCTGTGCGCCTGAGTACCACACCCGCGCCCGTGATGCGTCCGCGTCCAGCGGCATTGTCGAGTGCGTGTCACCCAGCGCCACGTAGTCCACCTTCCGCTCGCGGCACGCCCGGGCTGCGTTGTCTACGTCGATGCGGTCTAGATCATCCTTGTCGCCGAAGGAGCCTACTGCCCCGTGCCCCACCAGCACGCGCACACCCGCTCCCTGCACCGGCTCCAAATCTCTCAGCGCGGCCGCCACCAGGTCCTCGTCCGCGTTCTTCCCCCGCAGCGGGGCACCCACAATCTCGAGAGGAACACCAGCCGCGCCCGCGCCACCGGAGTTCGGCACCGCCACTGGAGCCGAATCCCTAAGCACATAAACATTCGCCAGTTCGGTGAACTCCTCCCGGTGGTACACGCTGGCCGCGTCCAGCGGATCATGGTTTCCAGGCAGAAGGAACACCGGCACTTTTGTGCGCTTTAGCACGTCCATCGCACGCCCGTAGATCTCTGGCTTCAGCAGGTTGTCGTCGAAAACGTCACCGGCCACCACGATGGCGTCACACTGCCTTTCCTCCGCGAGCTCCAACAGCGCCTCGACCGCTGCCAACCGGGATTCATCGAAACGCGATTGCGCCTCGCTGCTCAAGAAGCGGCGCTTCATTCCCAGTTGCCAATCCGACGTGTGCAAGATCCGCACCCGGTGCGCCGATGTTGTTGCCATAGGTTGTGCCATGCCTTACCCCTGCCCGTTGTTGTCAGTGTTGCCGTTATCGCTAGCGTTGCCGTCTACTTCGCCACTTGTCTCGTCTGTAGTTCTATCAGCCCCTCCAGACAAGCCAGCTTCATAATAGAACAAAGGTTCGACCGTCTCCAGGGTCTCATAGCAAACCTCCAGCTCATGCATGGCCTTCAGCTGATCCACCGCATGCCAGGTCACCGACCGCATGGCCTCTTTCAAAGCCTTTTGATCGCCCTGTTCCATGCCCGATTCCCACTGCAGAGGCTCCCATTTCACCGGCTCCGCCGCCGTCCCCCAGAACTCGGCCGAATCCACCTGCTCCGGTTGGTCGGTATGCTTCTCCGCGTTGTCTGGAGCTTGCTGTTGCCTAATTGGTGACGCCCCCACGCCCCCACCACCCCAGCCCTGAACTGGGCGCAGCAGCTCCTGCGCGTTAAGCCCCCGCCATTTCAGCAGAATACTGGCGTCCCTATCCAGCTTCTCCGCCGCAGAATAGGCCAGTGCCACCACGTGCTTACAGACCGCGGACTTATCCGGGCAGCTGCAGTACACCCGGTTGACGTGCCCGGGGTGCATCAGCACCGAGGCGACGTCCATGCCCGGCGCGCCGCCACTTAAGAGGGAGCGGATGTGCGAGCTGTCGGAGAGCATCTCGTGGTACACGAAATCCCGCTGGCGGTCCGTGAGCCTCCGCAGGTGAATGGACGTTTCAAAAGGCTCCAGCTGCGAGCCGTGGATCAGCCCTGCAACCACATTCTCCGCGAACTCAACGCTCAGCACTTTGCCGCCGCGGAAGTATTCGCGGCCGCGCGCCAGCCTGCCGGAGTCTGTGGACCTGGAAATAGACTCCATCAGTTGCGAGCTGGCCCAGCTGTCCTCTCCACGGATGTGGGTGCCGTGCTGATCCCGCAGGCGGTCCATTTCTTGGCGTCGCTTGGCTCCAAAGTCAGCGAGCACCACGTTGTCGCCCCAGGTCGCATCCGTGCGCGTGCGCTTCTTCGGTTGCTTGCTAACCATCGTTTTCCTCCAGCTGAGTGGACTCGCGCAGCTGCAGCAGCTCGCTCAGCTCCTCATCGTCGAGGTTGGCGATCCACCCCTCGCCTGCGCCGACGATATCTCCTGCCAACTCCCGCTTGCTCATGATGATGTCGTGGATTCTCTCGTCGATGGTGCCCTGCACCACCAGCTTATAAACCTCCACGGACTTGTTTTGGCCGATCCGATAGGCCCGGTCCGTGGCCTGGTCCTCCACTGCCGGATTCCACCAGCGGTCGATGTGGATCACCACCGAGGCTTCCGTCAGGGTGATGCCGGTGCCGCCAGCCCGTACTGAGAGGATCATGATCGGCGGCCCATCGGCGCTCTGGAATTCGCGGACCATCTGCGTGCGCTTCGCACGCGACAGCCCGCCGTGTAGCACGGGAACCTCCACACCGAAAGTGCTCTGCAACTCCGGCGCCAGCATCTTGCCGAATGTCGGGAACTGCGTGAACATCAGCACCTTCTTGCCCTGTTCCAGCGCCTGACTGGTGATCTCGAAGATGCGCTCGATCTTTGCCGAGCGATGCTTGCCATCGGCCAAGATTCCGGAGCCGTCGCCCGCGAAGTGCGCCGGGTGGTTGCAGATCTGCTTGATCTTTACCAGCGCTCCCAGGATGTTGGCCCGGCGCTTGCCGCCGGGTAGCTGCAGGCGCATCTCCATGTCTTTAATAAAGGTCTCGTACAGCGCCGCCTGCTCTCTAGACAAAGGTACTCGCTCCACGATGTCCTGCTTCTCCGGCAAGTCCAGACCAATCGCCACGTCGTCCTTCAACCGGCGCAGGATAAAGGGCTGCACCAGCCCGCGCAGGCGCCGTTTCGCCTCCTCGTCCCCATAGCGCTCAATGGGAATGGCCAGGCGGTTTTGGAAGGCTGCGGCGGAGCCGAAGATTCCGGGGTTAGCAAAGTCCATAATCGCGTACAGATCACTCAGCCGGTTTTCCACCGGAGTGCCCGTCAGTGCAATGTGGGTCTCTGCATTAAGCGAGCGCACCGCGCGGGACTGCTTCGTCGCCGGGTTCTTGATGGCCTGCGCCTCGTCGGCCACCACTCGGCCCCACTGAACCTGCTGGTAGCGCGCAGTATTCCTGGCCACGCGCCCGTAGGTTGTCACCACCAGATCCGGCTTCTTTTGCTTGCCCTCCAGCCCCTGGGACGTGGCGTCACCAAACTCCTTATCGGTGAGCAACCCCGAACCGTGATCAACCAAGACCTCCAGGCTCGGCACGTGCAGCGCGGCTTCGGCCCGCCAGGCTTCCACGACGGTGGTGGGAGCAACCACCAGTGTGGGGCCGGCGCAATCGTCGACCTCACGCTCCCAGGCCAACAACGCGAGCACTTGCAGGGTTTTACCCAGACCCATGTCGTCGGCCAGGATCGCGCCAATACGGTGACGGTGCATCCAGGCCAGCCAGCTTAGACCACGGCGTTGGTGGTCGCGCAGGGCGGTCTGCACCGCGGCGGGAGGCTCTACCGGCTCCGGCGGATCCACCTGTGCCTCGCCGTCGAGCAGTCGTTCCACCCAACCGTCAGCCACCACGCGGAATTCGTGGTCGGTATCTACCGTCTCGCTGGCGCTCAACAGGTCGGCTTCCAAGATGTCGCGCACGCTCACGGTGGTATCCCCCACCGGCTTGTCCTGCTCCTTGGTCACTTCCGCGAACCACTTGCGGGCGCTCGACAGGGCCTCCTGATCCAGGTAGACGTACTCGCCGTTGATGCGCACGATCGACTCGGCCGCGTTCAAAAGCTCCTCGCGGGTAGCCTCGTCCAGTTCCGCACCGGTTCCGTCGGCACCATCGGCACCGTTAGCCCCTGCTGCGCCGCCGTCGCCCAGGCTGACTTCCCAGGAGAAGTTCATCAGCTGATCCATGCCCAGCTTGCCCGAGCCCGGCCCCTGCCCCACCGGGGTGGCCTTCGCCTTTACCCGCGGGCGCACCTTGCCCCACCCGCGCGGAATCATCACACCAAACCCGGCTTCGCGCAGCGCCTCCGCCCCGTGCTCTAGGAAGCTCGCGAGCTCGGTGATGTCCAGGTTCGTTCCCAAGGTTGGCTGTGCGCTCGGCAGTTCTTCTGGACGCCACCATTCCCGCTCCAACCGATTCGAGCCGCTATTTACCCACGTCAGCAGGCTTCGTACGTGCGGATTGAACTCCTGCCACACGTCCTCCACCCTGTAGAGGCTGCGGATAACCTGCTCCCTCAGATCTTCGTTCATGGTGGCTGGGTTCAACGGCTCGAAGGGTCCACCGTTCTGGGAATAGGCAATCTGCAGCCACCAGGTTGGTTCGGAATCGACTTCTCCCACTTCGGAGGGCGTAGACAACAAGAACACCAACTGCCCCGCCTGGGCCTCAGCCTCGCGCCGCCACTGGCCGAGGCTTACCACGGTGCTGGCTCCGCCCCGCCGGGTTGCCGTGCCCGTCGCCAGGGCCCGCACGAAGTCCGAGGTGAAGTCACTCAGCTCGCGACGCAGGTGGGTCACGGCGATCCAGTGCGCAAACTCGTCGGCCATGCGATCCACTACGTCTGCGCCACCGTTGCGTGTCAGCACTCCCGGCACGCGCTCACGGAACTGCTGCAGCACGCGCATGTGGTCGCCTGCGGGCGCAAGCGTCCAGCGCGGGAACCACTGATCATCCACTCGCTCCATCCGCACCATCACGCGCCCGGCCCGCACAGCTTCCTCAACAAAAGCGCATAAATTCATAAGGAATTTAAGCTCCGGACCCAGCCCGTCAATCAGCCCACGCTTATCAGTAGCTCCAGCATCGATACTTTTATTCGCATACTCGCATAATGCCCCCATTAGCTCAACAGATTCTTCGGGTGTTAAAGCCACCGCCGGCACCGGTAATTCCTTAACTCTCCCCCGGGGCGTAGACAGCCAAATCCCACCCCTATTGCGCCACGGGCGCGACCCCAGAATATCCATACAAACAGCAGGTAGATCGCCGGTTTCCAGTTCATCGATATCGAGTACCACCCCGTGCCCCTCGACACGCTCTACCCACAACCACAGCCCGCCCGACGTGGGTGCAACAACGTGCATCTGATGCGTGAATCCCATGCTGGAAGTTCTACCACGTACCCCGGACACCCTTCGCAACGTAAACGTCTTCGCTAACGTGGATACCGAGTTGTGCGCGTCACACATGCGCGCGCCTTCTGTACTTCGGAGCACAGAGCGCCCGAAAGCTGACGTATAGAACTTATGCATTCAACTTGAGGAGATGATGTTTGTGACCGACCAAACATGGTTTGTCATAGCCATGGTGATCTATCTGGTCATCATGCTGCTGATTGGACTTTATAGTTTCAACCAGACCGACGAGTATGAGGATTACATGCTCGGCGGACGTAACCTGCACCCCTTCGTTGCCGCATTGTCAGCCGGCGCGTCGGACATGTCCGGCTGGCTCCTAATGGGTCTGCCGGGCGCACTCTTCATGCTCGGCTTCTCCGAGATGTGGATGGCCATCGGCCTGCTGATCGGTGCCGCGGTGAACTGGATGGTAACCGCACCACGCCTACGCTCTTACACCGAGGTGGCGAACAACTCCATCACGATCCCCTCCTTCCTGGAGAATCGCTTCAACGATCGCAGCCACTTCCTGCGCATCGCCGCCGGCATCATCATTCTGGTGTTCTTCACCTTCTACGTTTCCTCCGGCATGGTTGCAGGTGGCCGTTACTTCGAGTCCACCTTCCAGGGTGACTACCTAACCGGCATGATCATCATTGCCGCCGTTACCGTGGGCTACACCTTCATCGGTGGCTTCCTGGCCGTCTCCTTCACCGACACCGTCCAGGGCTGCATCATGTTCGTCTCCCTGCTGCTGGTGCCGGTCATCGCGCTGCTGCACATGGATGATCCGGGCGCTATCTGGACCTACCAGTTGGAAAACGCATACGGTCTGGGCTCCATCGAGCCGAACCCGACTTGGTTCTCCCTGTTCACCGGCGTTTCCTTCATCACCATCATCTCCAACCTGGCCTGGGGCCTGGGCTACTTCGGCCAGCCTCACATCATCGTTCGCTTCATGGCTCTGCGCAGCCCGTCGGATGCCCGCGCAGGTATGCGCTACGGTGTCGGCTGGATGTTCCTGTGCCTGGTCGGCACGGTCATGGTCGCCATCATCGGCCCAGCATTCTTCGGTATGGATCCGTCCATCGCCGTCGTTGACCAGGAGAACTTCGAGACGATCTTCCTGGACATGGGCCGCATCCTGTTCCACCCGCTGATCGCTGGCTTGATCCTGACCGCAGTCCTGGCGGCGATCATGTCCACCATTTCCTCTCAGCTGCTGGTTGTTTCCTCCGCACTGATTGAGGACATCTACAACGGTCTGATCAACAAGAACGCGTCCGACCAGTCTCTGAAGAACCTCTCCCGCGTCTCCGTACTGGTGGTCGCTATCTTCGCCGGCGTCATTGCTGTTAACCCGGAGTCCGGCATTCTGGGCCTGGTCGAGTTCGCCTGGGCTGGCTTCGGCGCCTCCTTCGGCCCGGTCATCCTGGCTTCGCTGTACTGGCGCCGCCTCAACGGTGCAGGTGCCGCAGCCGGTCTGGTCACCGGCGCTATCGTCGCCTTCATCTGGGGTGGCCTGCCGCAGTTCGGTGTTATGGACAAGCCGTTCGGTCTGTACGAGATGATCCCAGGCGTGGCTCTGAACGTCATCGTCATGGTCACCGTCACCCTGCTGACCAAGGCTCCGTCCAAGGAGGTCACCGATACCTTCGACGAGGCAGCCAAGCTCTCTAAGGTGGCCATCAAGAAGGACATCGACTTCGAGGAAGCCGCAGAGGTAACCGCCAAGTAGCTCACCCGCTTTTCTTGAGCGAACCTTTCTAGCGCCGCTGCAGTCTAAGACTGCATGCGGCGCTTTTTCCTGTCTCAGCCCTTCCGCCTCTATTGCCTGTTCCTGGTTGTTGTGGTCTGTGTCGTTTTTTGGGTGACGACGCCACATCGTCACCACCCGCAGGATCAAGCAACGGTTAGGGAGTACCTGCAACGCATTCACCAGATCCCCGCCCGTCCACGGGTACTGGGATACTCCCGCGCCCGATTCGGCGACGGGTGGGGAATGCAGGTTACAGAGTTCGGCGTCTGCGATACCCGGCACTTGCTGCTGGTGCAGACCTTCGGGGGTTCTGCCGGTGGATGTGCCAGCAACGACGGAGGCGGAACCCTGGGGAAACAAGGGGGCGTCGATCCCTATACGCATCACCCCATGGACCGCCACGGGGTGGACATAGACCACATCGTCCCGCTAGCGGCCGCGTGGGACTTAGGGGCTTATGCGTGGCCGGAAGAGCAGCGGCGGGCATTTGCAAACGACGTACAGCGAAATCTGCTGGTGACGGCATCCGAGGTGAACCGTGAGAAATCCGATTCCACCTTGAGCGAATGGCTGCCCCCGGTGGAACGCTGTGGCTACTGCGCGCGCTTCTTGCGGGTAGTCGGCGACTATGAATTGGCGCTTTCGGCAGCGGATGTGCAGGCGGCTCGGGAAGCCTGCGATCTATAGGGCGCGCGGCTTTTAAAGGTGACAAAGCCCCTGTTCATCTGTGAGGATAGAGGACATGTCTACTTTTATTGTTGCGCTTCACGTCCTGGCGGCGATCCTGCTGATCGGCCCCGTTGCTATCGCTTCTTCCATGTACGCTCCCCAGTTCCGCAAGGCACAGTCCGGTGACCCATCTGCTGTCGGTGCCCTGCGACTGGTGCACCGCATTACCCGCTCTTATGGCTTCATCTCCCTGCTGGTGCCGGTGCTGGGCCTCATCGCATTCTTCGTCGTAGACGGCGCAATGAAGAACACCGCGCTGCACTTCGCCCTGCTGCTGGCGATCGCTGCCTGGGGTGTTTTGATTGCTCTGGTTATCCCCCGCCAGCGCCAGGGCCTGGTTGCACTGAACGCTGTCGAGGCCGGTGACGCTCCGGCTTCCGAGGCGGAGGCTGCCAAGGCCGCGGACGCCGACGTTTCCAAGATTCCGGGCCAGGCGGCGATGTTCGCGGGCATCTTCAACCTGCTGTGGCTGGTCACGGCGATCCTGATGTTCGTCTAAGCCACTTCAGCTTTTAAAGCTTTAATTAGAACCCGCGGATAAGGCCGCGGGTACACGAAAAACGCACCCCACCCGGGGTGCGTTTTTATTTGATAGCCGCTGATATGGGTGCTTCAGCCTCAGCGGGCAAAGGGGCGGATGTCGTTAGAACGAGAATACGTAAATGAACGACAGTCCCATTAACAAGAAAGCGCAGGTCAGAGCGTTACAGAATTATGCTGTTCCTCGACCGGGCGTCCGTATTCTCGTTCTAACGACATTTGACCGCTTAGGGTCTAGCGGCGACCTCCACGGTGCCCGCGGTCTGACTTGAAACCGCGTCCGCCACGATCATCTCGGCGGTTGCGACCGCCACGGCCACCGTGACCGCCGCGTCCGCCACGATCATCGCGATCCCCGCGCTCATTGCGGTGCTGGCGCTTGTGGCTGCCCGGACGACCAGCCGGAGCACCCGGATCCGGCTCAATGTTGATCAGCTGGCCAGAAACGCGGGTCTGATCCAGCGCGTGGAACACTTCCATCGGCAGATCCGCCGGCAGCTCCACCAGGGAATGTTCCGCGAAGATGCTGATGCGTCCGAAGTCGCGGGAGTTCATACCACCCTCGTTGGCCAGGGCACCGACGATGGCACCCGGGCGCACGCGCTGGCGGTGGCCCACCGACAGGCGGTACACGGCCAGCTCCTTGCCGTTGCGATCCGTGATGCGCGGAGCTTCCTTATTGAAGCGCTCGTCGAAGGGCTTGTACGCTCCGCCTCCGCTGCGGTTATCGTCGCCATAGCGATCACGGCGGCGCGGGCGCTCCTCCTTCGGCTTCTCCTTCATCAGGAAGTCCTCGCCAGCTTGCAGCTGGGTAGCCAGGGCTGCCGCAATGTCCGACAGCTCGACCTCGTTGGACTCCGCGTACTCCTTCACCAGGTCGCGGAAGATACCGATCTGCGGGTCCGCCAGGGACTCCGTCAGGCTGTCGCGGAACTTCTCCTTGCGAGCCTCGTTCACTGCGTCCACCGTCGGCAGCTCAATCTCATTCAACCGAGACTTGGTTGCCCTTTCGATCGCCTTCAGCAGGCGGCGCTCACGGGGCGTCACAAACAAAATAGCGCGACCCTTGCGACCTGCACGGCCCGTGCGGCCAATGCGGTGCACATAGGACTCGGTATCGTGCGGAATGTCGTAGTTGAACACGTGGGTGATGCGGTCGACGTCCAGGCCACGGGCGGCAACGTCGGTGGCCACGAGGATGTCCAGGCGGCCATCCTTCAGCTGATCCACGGTGCGCTCACGCAAGTTCTGCGGAATATCGCCGTTAATGGCGGCCGCATTGAAGCCGCGGGCACGCAAGCGCTCCGCCAGCTCCTCGGTCTCGTTCTTCGTGCGCACGAACATGATCATGGCCTCGAACTCAGTGACCTCGAGGATGCGAGTCAGCGCGTCCAGCTTGTCGCGGTGGCTGACCAGCAGGTAATCCTGTTCGATGTTTTCGCTGGTCCGCTGGGTGGCCTTGACCGTAATCTCGCGCGGATCGTTCAGGTACTGCTTCGACAGGCGGCGAATGCCGGAGGGCATTGTCGCGGAGAACAGGGCAACCTGCTTCTCGCTGGGGGTATCTTCCAGGATGCGCTCGACGTCCTCCTGGAAGCCCATGTTCAGCATCTCGTCGGCCTCGTCGAGCACCATGAAGCGCAGCTCGGAAATATCCAGGCTGCCCTTCTCTAGGTGATCGATCACACGGCCGGGCGTACCAACCACAATGTGGGCACCTCGGCGCAGGCCGGACAGCTGCACGCCGTAGGCCTGGCCGCCGTAGATCGGCAGCACGTGGATGCCGCCCAGGTGCTCGGAGAAAGATTGGAAGCTCTCTGCAACCTGCAGCGCAAGCTCGCGCGTCGGTGCCAATACGAGGGCTTGGGGGTGACGCTTCGACACGTCAATACGCGACAGAATCGGCAACGCAAATGCGGCCGTCTTACCGGTACCGGTCTGTGCGAGGCCGACCACGTCGTGGCCTTCCATGAGCACCGGAATGGTTTCTGCCTGGATCGGAGAAGGTAATTCGAAGCCGACCTTCTTGACTGCAGCTAGTACGTTTTCGGGCAATCCCAGCCCGTCGAAAGAGGGCTGCTGCTCTTCGCCCTGTTTTTCGCTTTGCTTATTGTCGTTTTCTGGAACTTTCGCTTCGGCGTTCTCAGACTCCACTGCCTCATTAGTCACATCTTGTGGCTCGTGCTTTTCCACGGCAGAATCCTGGGAAGAATTCTCCGTGAGGCCACCCTGCAGTTCATTCTGAGATACCGACTCGTCATTAACCGGCTGGTTCACGTCGCCGGTGACGTTTTCAGTATCACTCATCGTTGTCCAAGCCTACGCTGCCTTGACCGATAAAGCGATTCACGAAAATACCCCGGAAAATACCCCACGGTTCAGCTGCCCGTAACGCAAGCTACAGCTCAGGCTACAGCTCAGGTTAAAGCTCAAGCTGGGCGATCACGTGATTTGCCGCCCGCTGCCCGCTGCGGAGCACACCATCGATACTCGGCGTTGCGTGCTGGGCACCGGCCAAGGCGATGCGACCGCCTTGGAGTTCCCGCTCCCCCATTTCCTTGCCTATACGTTGCAGGCTTTGCGGGAGGATGAGCGGGATGGCGTCAATAAACTTCTGTTCCTTAACCAGCTCCCAACCGGAGGAATCTACGCCGAACAGCGACCCCAGACCGCGCTGCACCTCAGCCACCGACGGCCCGTCAGCTGGGTTAGAACCGCGCGGGTGCACGTGGTTAGCGGCCACCAGGTGCTTGCCAGGCGCATAGCTGGGGGCGGCGGCGGTAACCTCCATGGCCGACGTAATGGGAGTGCCGCGAGTGCCGTCCACGGTCAGTAAACCTTCCTCCATAACCGGCTCGTCCGAGACAAACCACCAGGAAGAAACGCTGGTCGTGGGCACTTCCGGCGAGCCCAGTAGCTCGGTTTCCCGCCGCGGATCGACGGCCACGATAACGTGCGAGAAGTGTTCGGTCTCTGCCCGGTTAGCCGTCACCCGAACCCCGTCACCGTCCTCCTCGATGGCCGTTACCGGCGAGTTCATCCGGAATTCGGCCCCCGGCACGCGCGCGAGCGCCGCCGATAGTTCGCCCATGCCGCTTTCCAGCACAGCCAGGTTTCCGCGCAGCATGGTGGCGACCATCCACTTGGCGAAGATCGCGGAGGATTCGTTCTCAGCATCGAATAGGAAGGCGCGCAACAGCGGGTCGATGGCCACGGCACGGGTACGTCGGCGCACGCCCCGCTGGTCCAGTGATTCGCAGGTCTTCACGTCCTCGGCGATGTACTTCTGCTTGATGCTGCGCAGCTCCAGACTGGAGCGGTGGGAAAGCTCAGACTTGAGCCAGCGCCGCAGAGCCAGAAGGTCCCGGAAAGATAGGGCGCTGCGTGCCTTTGAGCGCATGAGGTTGGGAATCAGGTGTGGCGCGCGGATCGGGTCGCAGATCAGAGCCAGACCGTCGTCCGTGAGCGTTTGGATCGCGGGCTGAAAGTAGCGGATCCCCAACGCGGCGTACTCCCCCGGCTGCAGGATTTCCTTCACCGCCGGGTACCACGAGTTGAAGGTCTGCAGCCCGTGATCAATGGTCACTCCGTCGATCTTCTCGCTGCGCACATGTCCGCCAAGACTGTCGCTGGCTTCAAAGACAGTGCAGCTCACGCCACTTTTGTGCAGGGTTCGCGCTGCGGCGAGTCCGGCTAGCCCGCCTCCTACGATGGCTACATTGGCTGTGTTTTCCGCCATGTCGCTGCTCCCTAACCTGTCTTTCCTCGCCTACTGTTTCCGCCTGCGCTAGCGCACCTGCTGCGCCCATGCTATCGCACCGGCTATTGTCGTCGGTCGCTCGCAACACCCTCCCTTATTCGATTGTGTGTTCTATTCTTTTTCTTAGTGACGCCACCTTGTCCACCCCGTTGCCTACTCTGCATCCCTGAACGCAGACCACTGCTGGCGGGTCTCCGCAGCGGAGGTCTGGCTCGGATGATCAACACACAGAAAAACTCAGCCAAGAATCCCCAAGTGCCAAGAACACCCAAGTAAGGAAGTGAGCAACCATGAAGTCCCGCATCACCACCCGGCGCACACCAATCCCCCGCTCAGCTATCCAGCGCCCGGCTAACCAGCGCCCGTCTACTCGGAGTTTCGCTTTGAGCGAGCCTCACCGCGCAGCGGCGGAAGCCCGCGCCATGTTGCGCCATCCGCGTAGCCTGATCCGCATTACCCCTGGTTGGCAGGCGCCTCGCTTCACAGTAGAGGCCGGCGATTCCACGGCAATGGTGCACGTCTCGCGGCGGCGCATGACCCCTCTACTGTGGCGCAGGCTCAGTGGGCAGCAGGCACCGGAGGGACAGGACTTGTTCCTGGTCACGGTATCGGTGGAGTGCCCACAGTGGATGCACAATGAGTCCACCCGCCTGCTGGAGTTCATCTTGGGGCAGGCGTGGACTGTGCGGGAGGATCCGCAGGAATTTCGGGATCGCAACCACCAGGCTCAAGTCAGCCTGACGTGGCATGCGCTGATGACGCAGGAGGATCTGCAGGCCGGCAAGGCGCCGGCTCCACGCGCCGCGTGAGCTAGTCCTCGTCCTCTGCTGCGACCTCGTCCTCGTCGTCAAACTCGTCGTCTTCAAACTCGTCGTCGTAGTAGTCGAACTCGTCCTCCAACGGGACCAACAGCTCTTCCCACTCGGTAGCCTGCACCTGTGCAACCGCCAGGGCGTCAAAGAGCTGATCGAAGTCCGTGAAGGTACCCAGCTCCAAAACCTCCTGGGTCATCTCGGCGGCATCTTCCAGGACATTCTGATACATCACTTCGCGCTCGAAGTCGCTTAGGGTCTCGTCGCTATCCAGCTCGGCCTCAGCCTGTGCCACCAGCTCGTCGTACTCCTCGCCGAAGGTCACAAAGGTCACGGTCGCTTCGGGCTCATCAGTACCGGAACCCAGCATCACCGTGATGAGGGAGCCATTCCCCACCTCTGCGCGTACCAGCATCGGCTCAATCAGATCTTGCTCAAACTCCAGGTCAGAGATGCGATCATCGGTGCCTTCCAGCAGGTCGTGCAACACAGTAATGCACTGGTCAGTCGCAATGTACTGTGCCACCACAGCGACGGCGGCCTCGACGGAGAACACCACTCCGACCAGGGTGTCCTCAAACTCTTCAATGCCTGCAACCTCGTCGAGCTCCCCCTTGGCCATGAACACATTCGCCGAGTTGATGCCTGCCGTAGTGCTCGTCTGCTCGATCTGCTGGAAATGAATCTCCAGCTCCGGGGCAATCGGTACGAACAGCATGTCATCGTTTACTCGTGACTCAATACCCTCAGTATCCAGCGCCTGAGCAATGTCCTCGTAGAAACCCACAGCCAACGTCTCCCTAGTATTTCCTAGTGCTATATGAGGTGTTTCAGTCCGAAGCGAACGTGCATTCCGAGACTTGGGCACCATAGTAACCCGATCCTGGACAACACGTCTCCACGCAAAACCAATCGGGTGCCTCTCCCCTCCTCACCCACTGTGCCGCTGCCGTGTCGGCCGCCCACACGCCCGAACTAGCGCCCCGGCCTCGGCATCGCCACGGAGCTCTCGTCCCCTTCCCAACCCCGCATGTCGAACTTCTCCCACACCCGGCGAAACTCCGCGCGCGGGTCTTCTTCCAGCCTCATTTCCCTCTCGAACACCTGCGTCGCCCGGGTGTCCAACGTATAAGGCTCCCAGCCCGGATCCGCTCCCCAGATAAACCTCTTCCAGGCCCGTTGCATGTGCTCGGAGACCACGGCCATCTCCCCTCCCAGGACGAAGCTGGCTTTCGAGGACTTGGCGTCACCAAAAAGAGCAGACAGCTCCATCGAGTGCATCGCACCCACCCCGAGCCGCCGCAACATCGCGGGGGCATAGTCGAAGCGATACATCCAGACGGGCGCCCCGGCCGCCTGGTGCAGCTCGGCGAGCCGGATGGACTGCGCCCAGAACACGGCGTCGGCGAGCATCTGCGCGAAGACCCCACGGCGCCCAATGTCCCCATAGGCGCTCTCAATCTGCTCGGCGAGCATCGGGTCGTGCGCGCGCAACATCGTCCGAGCTGCCCTTATACGTGCCGACTTAGAGAAGAACAGCATCTGCGCGGCCGACAGTTCGTCGTTGTTAGTGCCGATGAGCAGGGGGATCCGCTGATGCTCAGCGCGTTCGAAGATTCCCAAAGGGTGGTCGGAGAGAAGTTCCCCGTCGATGGCGATGCCGAAGGCCATATTCATCTCCCGCAGCCCGCCGCCCCGCCACAGCATCTGCTGCCCGGCGCGCACTACGTCGGCGAAGTGCAAAGCGCGTAGCTCGGCGATGGAGGTCGTGCGCGGAACCAGTCCGGAATACTGCGTGAGCTTGCGCGCCCAGAGGTTCGACTGGGCGTTGGTGTGCACGCTCATTACGGGCGCGGACTGCAGAATCACCCGGTGGAATAGTCCCCGTGCGGCGGGAATGGTCATCAGCGCGGCGGCGGAGGTCCCACCTGCGGATTCGCCCATCAAAACCACATTGTCCGGGTCTCCTCCGAAGCCCGCGATGTTCTTCCGCACCCATTCCAGCGCCAGGAGCTGGTCGCGGGTCGCGGGGTTGGGTTCGCACCCGGCGGCGTCGGGGACATCCAGGGAGCTCATGTCCACATACCCCAGCGCGCCGAGCCGGAAGTTCAGAGCGACGTAAACCACGTCCAGTTCCTTGGCGAAATTATGCCCACGTAGTACTGCGGTGTGGGAAGCCCCGGCGAAGAAGCCGCCACCGTGCAGGAACACGACAACTGGCAGTGTGGCATCCGTATCTGGTCGGACGATATCCAGGTTCAGGCAGTCCTCGTCGCCGATAACTTCGTCTTTCCAGTTGTAGGACGTCTGAGGTGCGACGTTCCCGTACTCCTCCGCCGACCACTCCCCCTGCCAGCGCACCGGACGTGGGGCTTTCCAGCGTTCCGCGGAGCCGAATGGGATGCCACGCCATGTCCGCACGCCGTCCATCCGGAAACCTCGGACGACCCCTCCCGTGGTCTCTGCCCGTACGCCGTCCTGATTCATCATTTCACCATCCTAAGCTCTAACGCCCGCCCGCGGTCGGGCGAGCGCCTTCCGTACCGTCGGCTCGGTTTTGGCCTACTGTTGATGCCCATGGGAATTCTCAATTTCGGCAAGTCCGATCAACCGCGTGACGAGGCCACCGCTACCTCTGAGCTCATCCAGCAGGCTCGGCGTGCGCCCTACCCTTCCGGCCCGTTCGCTCGCCGCTTCTTCGCGGCAATCGACCGCACGGTCTCTATCCAGGAGCCGCTCATCCGGTCCTACGTGGCAAAGATCGAGAAGAAGCATGGTGACGCCACGCCTCAGCGCCGACAGGAAGTTCTAGACACGCACTTTAAGAACCTGGCCACGGGCTCCGGCGCGGGGACCGGCGGCGTGGCCGCAGTCCCGGGCGTGGGCACGTTGCTCTCCTTGGCGGGTATCGCGGCGGAATCCGCGTTGCTCATTGAGGTTTGTGCGCTCTACGCCCTGGCCTCCGCCGAGTTGAATGGCATCGATATTTCCAAGGAGGAGACTCGCCGCGCGGTGGTGTACCTGGCGATCTCCGGGGCTACGGCCAAGGAGCTGGTGCAGGCGCTGGCCGAGGATCGAACCTTCAGCTCGCTGCAGGCCGCCAACCGGCTGCGCGGCGCGCGCAAGCTGCGCAAAGCCGGCTCTGTCGAGCTAAAGCAGGCCAACAACGTCCTGGGGCGCTTCGCATTCCGCCAGGTTCGCAAGAGCTTCGGCGGCGCGATGTTTAAAAAGGTTCTGCCGTTCGGCGTCGGCGCTTACCTGGGGGCTAAGGCCAACCGCAAGATCGCAGAGCGCATGGTCGACAACGTGCACGTCTTCATCCGCGAGGCCGACGAGATCTTCTAGCTCGCCGGGGGTTGTCCGACCCCCGCGTTAGAATCATCGCCGTGTTCAGAGTCATCCGAGAATCCGCCCGGCGCCACCGGTGGTTATTCGCTGCCGTGGTGGTTTTCTCCGTACTCTTGCCCACCATTGAGCTGCTATTGCCGCTGCTCGCGGGCGCTTCCGTGGATGGCAGCACGCGCGCGATCGGGTTACTAGTGGCGGTTGCCTGCGCGCGTTTCGTTACGCAGGCGTTGCGGCGTTTCCTCTCTGGCACGTTCAGCGTACGCACTCAGCACAGCCTGCGCACTCGAATGTTTGCGGCAATCCAGGCTGTCGACGAGAACGCAGCTCGGTCTTTCGGCACGGGCCAGGTGATCTCGCGCACCATCACGGACCTGACGAAGGTGCAGGGAATGGTCGCGATGCTCCCGCTGATGGCTTCCAGCATGCTGGAGCTGGTGCTGATCTTCGCCGTGGTGCTGTGGATCTCCCCGCCTATCGCCGGGATTGTCGCGGTGCAGATCCCACTTCTCTTCGCCGTGGCTTATGCCTCGCGTACAAAACTGTACGGCCCGTCCCTGGCTTCGCAGCGCCAGGGGGCGGTGGTTGCGGAGCAGGTTGAACGCACGGTGTCCGGTGTGCAGGTGATGAAGAGCTTCGCCCAGGAGCCACGCGAGATTGGCCGCTATCGGCGCGAATCCGCCCGGCAGTACGGCATTAACATGCGCGTGGGCAAGCTCAGCGCCATCTTCCAGCCCGCCCTTTCCGCCCTGCCGAACGTGGCGCTTGTGGCGGCAATCGCACTGGGCGGATGGTTGGCCATGCGCGGGGCGATCAGCGTTGGTGACTTCCTGGCGGTCTCCACGTTCATCACCATGCTCGCCCGGCTAACTCGCATGGCTGCGGGGATGCTGGTCAATGTGCACGTCACCCAACCGTGTGCGGATCGCATTTTCGAGATTATTGACGCCCCGCCGCGCCCCACCGGCACCACTGCTGTGCGCGCCCCGATGGGGTTTGTAGGCAGCGTGCCGATCGCCCCGGGGCAACCCCCGATTCGGCTGAGCATCGCCCCCTCGAGCACGACGATCGTGGAAGGCCCGGTGGCTTCGGGAAAGACCCGCCTGGCGCACGCCTTGGCTGGCCTAAACACCCAGGATGCGGAGGAGATCCAGGTGGTTAATGCCACCGATGGCAGGCCGATTCCGCTGCTGGAAGTGCAAGAACCAGACCGGCCAGCGCTGGTAATGGACGAGGCATTCCTCTACTCCGGGACGATCCGAGAGAACATTCTCCTCGGCTATTCAGCCACGGACGCGGAGGTCTGGGAAGCCGCCCGGCTGGCCTGTGCCGATCGCTTCATCCGCGAGGCGGGAGGGTTGGATGCCGTCGTCGGCGAGCGGGGCATCACGCTTTCCGGTGGGCAACGCCAGCGCATCGCCATCGCGCGCGTGCTGTTGCGAGCCCCGCACACGATAATCTTTGACGACGCTACCTCGGCCATCGACCAAGCCACCGAGGCCCAGATCCTTGCTAACCTCCGCACCGCGGTGTCCCGCCCCACGGTGATTTACATCAGCCACCGCGCGGACGGCGGCTTCCGCGATCCGGATCAGACGATTTCCCTGCCTGCTGCTCGGCCGGTAGCGCCGGCTGCAGAAATCCCTGCCACAGCCGAAACTTCCACTGTCTCTGACGGTGCCGCCGACCCCGCGGGCTATCCATCCGTGGAACCTCGAATCGCGGATCTTGACGACGGCGGGAGCTTCCGCCTGCGCACCCTGTTTGCCATGGTGCCCGGTCTCATCGCGGCGGTGGTCGTCACGCTATTCCTATCCTCAGCCGCCGACATCACTTTGCCAACATTTATCCGCCACGCGATCGACGGCGGAGTCGCAGAAAACGACATGGGGGCGCTGAGGGTAACCTGCGGAGCCGCCCTGTTGGTGGTAGCACTCTCCTGGTGTGCACAGGTCGCCAACACCGTACTCACCACGCTGACTGGCGAGCGTCTGATATTCACACTGCGCAACCGGCTGTTCCGGCATATTACGGGGATGGATCTCCTGTGGTTCCACCGCCAGTCGAGTGGCAGGATCATGACTCGCTTGACGACCGACATCGACTCACTTTCCAACTTCCTGCAATCTGGGCTCTCCCAGACGATCGTGTCCGCCTCCCTGGCTCTCGGCATCCTCGGCATGCTCATCAGTACCGATCTCACCCTGGCTGGAATCGTCGCACTGTTCCTACCCGTGATCGTGGTGGCGACAGTGTTGTTCCGTGTGATTTCCCGCCGTCTCTATACCCAGGCAAGAACACAGATCAGCCAGGTCAATGCCACGTTTCAGGAAGCACTCATGGGGCTACCCACAGGCCAGGCCTTCGGCTACGGCAGGGCACTGCAGACCCGCCTAGAAGACGAGTCCCGGGAATACCTCCGTCTGCGCACTCGCTCTCAAACAGCGGTCAGCCTGTACTTTCCTGGCATAAACTTGCTCACACAGCTCGCACAGGCCGCAATACTTAGTGCTGGTGGAGCTCTCGTAGCGAATGGCCAGACCACCGAGGGCGCCCTGGTTGCATTCAGCCTCTACCTGACGATGCTCTTTGGGCCGATCCAGCAGCTTTCCCAGGTGTTCGATCAGTTCCAGCAAGCCAGCGTGAGCGTCTCCCGGATACGCGAACTGCTTAACGAACGCCCTGCCGTCACCGCGCCTACCGACGCAGCTGTACCGACCTTCGTGAAAGGCCCGGAGATCCGGTGTGAGGGCGTCACATATAAATACAGCAACAAAAAACACAGCGAACAAGACGGACATAGCGAAAACTCCGAAGCCACCCTAGACATCGAGCACACCTTCCGCGGTACCACGGCGATTGTAGGCGCTACGGGGGCAGGCAAAACCACCCTGCTGCGGCTAGTAAACCGATTTATGGACCCCTCGGAAGGAACCGTGCGGGCGGATGGAACCGACATACGGTTTTTCGACGTCCGCGGGTGGCGGCGCTGCATCGGTACTGTGCCGCAGGAACCACATCTGTTCGCCGGAACCGTGGCTGAGAACATCGCCTACGGCGCGGACGACGAAAGCCAAACGAACCTGGACGAGGTGCAGGCGGCGGTCCAGCGAATCGGCGGCGAGAAAATCCTGCAGACAATCCCCGGTGGGTTGAGCGCCCGCATCTCCCCCGAAGCAAGCACTCTTTCGTCCGGTCAAAAACACATAATCGCGCTGGCAAGAGCGGAATACATCCAGCCTGCGGTCATGTTGCTGGACGAGGCGACGGCCAATATCAGCGACGACGAAGAAGCACAGATCGTCGAAGCGATCAACCGAGTGACTCGCAACCGCACCGCTCTCATCGTCGCGCACAGACTGCGCACCGCCGCCCGGGCCGACACAATCGTCGTGATGGATCACGGCGGTATCGTCGAAATTGGCGAACATAACAACCTACTACAAAACGGCGGATTATATGCCGAATTGTGGAATGCCGCCCCAAGGCCAACAACGGGTTTGTAGTAGGGTGGAACGACGAGACTTAAAGTCATAAAGGAAAGAGGCGAGGACCTGCTGTGAGCAGCGCAAATTTCGGTCAAAACGAGTGGCTGGTCGATTTGATGTACCAGCAGTACAAGGAAGACCCAAAGTCTGTCGACGCTGAATGGCGCGACTACTTTGAGAAGAATTCCTCTCCGGTAAGTTCGTCGGGCAACACCCAGGCTGCGGCGGGCAACGGAGCACAGACGACCACGGGCGGCCAAAGCTCCACTAAGAACACCGTTACCCCCAACCGGGATACGACGGCGGGTGGCAAGCAGCCTAAGGGTTCTGCATCCCAGAACCAGGACAGCAGCGTTAAGCCCACCCCGAAGCGCACCGCCCCGCCTGCTCCGAAGCAGCCGGTGGAGGCACCGGAGCCCGGCGAGTTCCCCATTAGGGGCGCCGCAAGGGCCGTAGTTAAGAACATGGACGCTTCCCTGGAAATCCCGACGGCTACGTCCGTGCGCGATATGCCGGCGAAGCTGATGTTCGAAAACCGTGCGATGGTCAACGAGACCCTGCGTGCGCGCGGTGGCGGCAAGATTAGCTTTACTCACATCATCGGTTACGCCCTGGTGCAGGCCGTCAAGGCCCACCCGGATATGAACAACTCCTACGAGGTTGTAGACGGCAAGCCGACCCTCGTTACCCCGGAGCACATCAACCTGGGTCTGGCTATCGACATGGTGGGCAAGAACGGTCAGCGTTCCCTGGTGGTTGCTGCCATCAAGGAAGCCGAGAAGATGTCCTTCGGCGAGTTCATCGAGAAGTACGAGGACGTTGTTCACCGCGGCCGCGAAGGCAAGCTGACGATGGACGACTTCACCGGCGTGACCATCTCCCTGACCAACCCGGGTGGCATCGGCACTCGCCACTCCGTGCCGCGCCTGACCAAGGGCCAGGGCGCCATCATCGGCGTGGGCTCCATGGACTACCCCGCCGAGTTCGCGGGCGCATCCGAGGATCGCCTGGGCGAGATGGGCATCGGCAAGCTGGTGACCATCACCTCCACCTACGACCACCGCATCATCCAGGGTGCGGAATCCGGCGAGTTCCTGCGCACCATGAGCCGCCTGCTGATCAACGACGAGTTCTGGGACGAGATCTTCCACGCCATGCGCGTGCCCTACGCCCCGACCCGTTGGAGCCAGGATCTGCCGAACATCGGCGTAGATAAGTCCACCCGTGTGATGCAGCTGATCGAGGCCTACCGCTCCCGCGGCCACCTGGTCGCCAACATCAACCCGCTGCAGTGGACGCAGCCGGGTCTGCCGATCCCAGATCACTCCGACCTGGACATCGAGTCCCACGGCCTGACCCTCTGGGACTTCGACCGCACCTTCCACGTCGGTGGTTTCGCAGGCCGCGAGACCATGACGCTGCGCGAGGTTCTTGCCCACCTGCGCAAGGCTTACACCCTGAAGGTTGGCTCGGAGTACACCCACATTCTGGACGCCGAAGAGCGCACCTGGCTGCAGGAGCGCATCGAGGCTGGCCAGGAGGGATTCAGCCCGGCACAGCAGAAGTACATCCTGCAGAAGCTGAACTCCGCCGAGGCTTTCGAGAACTTCCTGCAGACCAAGTACGTCGGCCAGAAGCGCTTCTCCCTGGAGGGCGCCGAGACCCTGATCCCGATGATGGATGCCGCTATCGACCGCGCTGCCGACGCAGCTCTGGACGAGGTCATCATCGGCATGCCGCACCGTGGCCGCCTGAACGTGCTGGCCAACATTGTGGGCAAGCCCTACGCACAGATCTTCACCGAGTTCGAGGGCAACATCGACCCGGGCGCCGCTGGCGGTTCCGGCGACGTGAAGTACCACCTGGGCCAAGAGGGCCACTACCACCAGATGTTCGGCGACAACGAGATCGACATCTACCTGGCAGCCAACCCCTCCCACCTGGAGGCCGTGAACCCGGTCATGGAGGGCATCGCCCGCGCCAAGCAGGATCAGCTGCACGAGAAGCACACCGTCATGCCGCTGCTGCTGCACGGCGACGCTGCCTTCGCCGGCCTGGGCATCGTGCAGGAGACCATCAACCTGGCTCGCCTGGAGGCCTACGAGGTCGGCGGTACCGTCCACATCGTCGTGAACAACCAGATCGGCTTCACCACCACCCCGGATGCCGGCCGTTCCACCCACTACGCCACCGACCTGGCTAAGGGCTTCGACTGCCCGGTGTTCCACGTCAACGGCGACGACCCAGAGGCAGTCGTATGGGTGGCACACCTGGCTGTGGATTACCGCAACCGCTTCGGCAAGGACGTATTCATCGACCTGGTTACCTACCGCCGTCGCGGCCACAACGAGGCCGACGATCCGTCGATGACCCAGCCGCTGATGTACAAGCTGATTGGTGAGACGAAGAGCTCCCGAGATCAGTACACCGAGACCCTGCTGGGCCGCGGCGACCTGACCGAGGAAGACATCGAGCGCGTCCAGCGCGACTTCCACGAGCAGCTGGAGACCGTGTTCACCCAGGTACGCGAGGCCGAGAAGGGTGCCAAGCCGAAGGAGCAGAGCGGCATTACCGGCTCCCAGGAGCTGCCGCGTGGCCTGGATACCTCTGTGGATCGCGAGCTCATCGAGCACATCGGTGACCTGTTTGCCGATGTTCCTGATCACATCACCCCGCACCCGCGCGTAAAGCCGGTGATCAAGCGCCGCAAGGAAATGTCCCGCAACGGCAAGATCGACTGGGGCTTCGCCGAGCTGCTGGCCTTCGGCTCTCTAGTTGACGGTGGCAAGCTCGTGCGCCTGGTTGGTGAGGATTCCCTGCGCGGTACCTTCACCCAGCGCCACGCCATCCTCTTCGACCACGACGACCACGACCGCTACAGCCCGCTGGAGGAGCTCGCACGCGAGTCCGGTAAGGGCGGCGGCTTCGAGGCCTACAACTCCGCTCTGACCGAGTACGCGGGCATGGGCTTCGAGTACGGCTACTCCGTGGGTAACCCGGATGCCCTGGTGGCTTGGGAGGCACAGTTCGGCGACTTCGCCAACGGCGCCCAGACCATCATCGACGAATACGTCTCCTCCGGCGAGGCCAAGTGGGGCCAGGTCTCCTCGCTGGTTCTGCTGCTGCCACACGGCTACGAGGGCCAAGGTCCGGACCACTCCTCCGCCCGCATCGAGCGTTTCCTGCAGATGTCCGCTGAGGGCTCCTGGACCATCGCCCAGCCGTCCACCCCGGCGAACTACTTCCACCTGCTGCGCCGCCACGCTCTGGGGTCCCTGAAGCGTCCGCTGGTCGTCTTCACCCCGAAGTCGATGCTGCGCAACAAGATGGCTGTCTCCTCCGTGGAGGACTTCACCGAGGTGAAGAAGTTCCAGTCCGTGATCGACGATCCGAACCAGAACGGTAAGAACGAGAACGTCAAGACCGTCCTGATGTGCTCGGGCAAGATCTACTGGGATCTGGAGAAGAAGCGTCAGGCAGACGGCCGCGACGATGTCGCCATCGTCCGCGTGGAGATGCTGCACCCGATTCCGTTCAACCGCATCAAGGATGCGCTGGATAACTACCCGAACGCAGAGGTGCGCTGGGTTCAGGACGAGCCGGCCAACCAGGGCCCGTGGCCGTTCCTGGCTCTGCAGCTGCCGGAGCACATCCCGGGTATCAAGATGAAGCGCGTTTCCCGCCGTGCACAGTCCTCCACCGCAACCGGTGTTGCGAAGGTACACCAGCTGGAGCAGAAGCAGCTGCTGGAGGAAGCTTTCGAGTAAAGCGCTCCCCTGTCAGGCGTTAGCCCCGCGCTAGCGCCCAAGCGAGGCAAAAGCCCGCCACGAACCTCCAAGGTCCAGGTGGCGGGCTTTTTCGTGTTTAGGCCCCGAGCATCTCCATCGACGTCCCCGTCGCAACGGAGTTCAATTGCCGGAGCTCGTCGCGCCCGATCACCCGCTTCGCGTATAGCACCACTGCGTCCTGCGGCAGCGAAGTATCCGAGCAGGGGGTGGCTACCCCGGGCAAAGTCGCTCCAACCTCCTGCGGAAGGGAGCTCAGCAGCTCGTCGTAGACGAGGTACTTCTCATCCACATTTTCCCCGCTGCCATCTTCCCCGTTGTGGGCCTTCTTCAGTTCCTGACGCAGCTCCATCGCCCGGTTGCGGTCCAGCAGTTCCAGCAGTTCGCCCGTACAGCCGAAGGTAACGTTAATTTCCCCGGTGCGTAGCTGCCGTACTCGCAGGTCCGCCGGTACAGGCTGGCGCTCTCCCTTACGATCCTCACCGTTGAGCTCCCGCACCAGGTAGCGAGCGAAAGCATCGGCGTAGCGCTCGGGCATCGGTGCATCGCCCACTGGCTTCTCCGGCACCCCAATCAGGAAGGGCTCGGGCTGTTCTTCAGCACAGGCCGTCAGGCCACCGATGGCTGCCAGGCAGGTTGCTGTCGCGATTATTGACGCCACGTTTCGCCCGCCCAGCATTCGCATCTCTATCTTGCCCCTTTGTTCGCCGTACGCTATCCATGCGCCTACTAACTCGCCACATTCTACCCCGTGGTGGCTATGAAGTAACCTAAGTACCCATGAGTACTAGTCGTGTTTATGCAGGACGTTTGGCCGGCCTTGTTGTGCTGGGGCCGGATGGCGAGTCCGTCGGCCGTGTCCGCGATGTCGTCATCACCATCCACGGCGACAATGCGACTGCCTTGGGCTTGGTGGTGGAGATTGCGAACAAACGCAAGATCTTCCTCCCGATGCTCCGCATCGCAACGATCACCGGCACGGACATCACCACCACGTCCAGTTCGGTGAACCTGCGCCCCTTTAAGTCCCGCTCTGCGGAGCTGACGATTTTCGAGGACCTCATTGGTTCGAAGGTGCACACGGACGATCCAGGGCACGAGGAGCTGCATGGCAAGGTCGTGGAGATCACGGACGTGGAGCTCACTCGCAGCCGTCGCCGCGAGTGGAAGATCCGCAATCTGGCCGTGACTCAGCGAAGCCGTTTGGGCCGCAAGACGTCAATCGACGTCATCCCGATCGAGCACATCCAGGGTCTCCACGCCTCGGGCACGGGCGCGGTGAACCAGGATGCGGAGCTGATCGCCTCGTTCCAGCAGATGCGCAACGCCGACGTGGCGAACGCCCTGGTGGAGATGGACGATGCGCGACGCAACAAGATCGCTTCCGAGCTGGACGATGAGCGTCTGGCGGATGTGCTGGCCGAGATGCCGGACGACGATCAGGCGGAGATTCTTGAACATCTGAACATCGAACGCGCTGCGGACGTCCTGGAGGAGATGGATCCGGACGATGCCGCCGATATTCTGGCCGAGCTGCCGGAGGACACCTCGGACGTCCTGCTGGAGCTGATGGATCCCGAGGAGTCGGAGCCCGTCCGTCGTCTCATGGACTTCTCGCCCGAAACTGTGGGTGCGTTGATGACGCCCGAGCCGATCATTTTGACGCCCCAAGCCACCGTCGCCGAAGCTCTCGCCCACGCGCGCAATCCAGAGCTGCCGACTTCCCTGTCTTCCCTAATCTTTGTTGTACGGCCTCCCCAAGCCACCCCGACAGGCAAGTACCTGGGCTGTGTCCACCTGCAGAAGTTGCTGCGGGAACCCCCGTCCTCCCTGATCGGCGGCATCCTAGATCTGGAGCTGCCGGCGTTGTTCGCCGAAGACAGCCAGGAGACCGCGGCGCGTTACTTTGCGACATACAACCTGGTGTGCGGCCCGGTGCTGGATCACGACCAGCACCTGCTGGGGGCCGTGAGCGTCGATGACCTGCTGGACCACATGCTGCCGGAGGACTGGCGTGAGGAAGACTGGCGTGTGGATTCTCCAGCAGCGTCGGCGACGTCAACACCGGCCAACTCAGAAGTGAAGGAGGTATAGGCCCACTATGGCTCGCAAGTTTTCCCGCGCGGATCTCGATACCCCAACCGATGCCACGCGCCAGAAGAAGAAGTTCAACCTGGATGGCGATGGAGTGGGTCGGGTAGCCGAGAACATCGCCCGCTTCCTGGGAACCGGCAAGTACCTCTTCTATCAGACCGTCATCGTGGTCGCCTGGATCGCCCTGAACCTGGGCGGCATGTGGTGGAACTGGGACCCCTACCCGTTCATCCTGCTGAACCTCGCCTTCTCCACCCAGGCGGCTTACGCCGCGCCGCTGATTCTGCTGGCGCAGAACCGCCAGGACGACCGTGACCGCGTCAGCCTGGATGAGGACCGTCGACGTGCCGCGGAGACCAAGGCCGATACGGAGTTCCTGGCCCGCGAGGTCGCCAGCGTGCGCATTGCCGTGGGCGAGACCGTCACGCGCGATTACCTGCGCCGCGAGCTGGAGGAGCTCAACGACATCCTGCAGCGCATCGACGACAAGATCGACGACTCCCGCCGCGATGAAGAAGCCCGCGGGGATGCGCGCGAGGACTAACCCCGGCACCCGCAGGCGAGGCCAAATTAACGTCTCGCCAGTCGTTCGATAGACTGAAACCCATCATGTCCCAAGTCACTGAATCCGCTGTACGCAGCGCGCTATCCCGCGTAGAGGATCCTGAACTAAACCGCACGATCACGGATCTCGGCATGGTGAAGTCCATCGACATCAACGGTAGTGATGTCGCCGTGGAGATCTACCTGACGATCGCCGGCTGCCCGATGAAAAACCACCTGACGGAAAAAACGCGCGAGGCCGCGGCTTCTGTCGAAGGCGTGGAAAACGTCACGGTCACCACCGACGTGATGAGCGACGAGCAGCGCCGTAACGTCCGCCAGATGGTGCGCGGTGACTCGGCCGACCCGGTGATCCCCTTCGCCCAGGCCGATTCCACCACCCGAGTATTTGCAGTCGCCTCCGGTAAGGGCGGCGTGGGCAAGTCCAGCGTCACCGTGAACCTGGCTGTCGCGCTGCAGAAGCGTGGCCTCAAGGTCGGCGTGATCGACGCTGACATCTACGGCCACTCCGTCCCCGGCCTCATGGGCTCTACGGACAAGCCGCACCAGGTGGACGAGATGATCATGCCGCTGCAGGCGCACGGCGTGAAGCTGATCTCCATCGGCCACTTCATCGGCGACAACTCCCCCGTCGTGTGGCGTGGCCCGATGCTGCACCGCGCAATCCAGCAGTTCCTGGCCGACGTCTTCTGGGGCGACCTGGACATCCTGCTGCTGGACCTACCCCCGGGCACCGGCGACGTGGCGATCTCGGTGGCACAGCTGGTGCCGAATGCCGAGCTGCTTATCGTCACCACCCCGCAGGCCGCCGCCGCAGAGGTTGCGGAGCGCGCCGGCTCAATCTCCCAGCAGACCCGCCAGCGCATCGGCGGCGTGATCGAGAACATGAGCTGGATGGACATGCCGGACGGCTCCCGCATGGAGGTCTTCGGCTCCGGTGGCGGCCAGTTCGTCGCCGACCGCCTTTCCCAGATCACCGGCGCCAAGGTGCCACTGATGGGCCAGATCCCGCTGGATCCGAACCTCCGCGTCGGTGGCGACCTGGGCAACCCAATCGTTCTGTCCGAGCCGAACTCGCCGGCCACCATCGCCTTCGGTGGAATCGCCGATCAGCTGGCGGTGCGCCGCAGTTCGCTGGCAGGTAAGTCGCTGAACCTCGGCGTCACAAAGAAATAAACGAAACAGGCCACAGCGCCCAAGCACAGCGCCCAAACAAAGAGCCTAGGTCACGTCCTCCCACCCGTAGCCGGGTGCGGAGGGCTTTTCTTTAGCAGAATCCGTGTTCCCCGCATCCCCCGTCAGCTGCTCGGCAGCATCAGCAACCGGGGAATCCACGCCAGAGCGGGACTCTCCTGCGTTGGACTGCTGGGTCACAGCAATCCCGCCGTTGTCCGCGCTACCACTGGCAGGGGCAGGCTGGAGCTGCGCAGAGCTCTTGTTCTTGTCAGCCTTAAGGGACTCGCGCAGGTTCGGCTTGCGCACCGTATCGACGGTGTCCTTCACATCCTGCTTCGTCTCGTTGAAGGAGGTCAGGAAGCTATCGTCGTCATCCAGAAGCGTCTTGGTGATGAAACCCTTCGCGCCCATCTGGCGCACCGAGTTGAGTTCTTGCAGCGGCTTGGAAAACTCGCGGAAGTCTTCCCCCAGCTCCCCGTCGATCTGCTCCTTTGCCTGCGATACGGCCTTACGCACCGCCAGCAACATCGCGCGAACCTCCTTGATAAGCCCCGGCAGGCGCTCCGGGCCGATCAGGAATAGCGCAACGATCAAGAGTACGAGGACTTCGCCCCAACCTACATTGGAAAACACCTGTCTAACCTAACTTACTCCGTAGAGACTTTCACTTTACTTGCCGAGGAAGGGGAGCTTCCGCAGTAGCAGATCTACGCGGTCGACGAGAGTTTCGGGGCGGCGGCAGCCATCGACGGAGAAGCGATGCGGGGCCTCGTCTTCGTCGCACTCATCCGGAATGCGCTGCAGCTTTTCCATCAGTCCGCCGGGGGTGTGCACGGCCGAGGCGTGCTCCCGCAGACGGTGCGCCGCGCTGCGCTGGGCGCGCACCTCCGCCCGGCAGCTTTCGCAGTGCACCAGGTGGATCTTCGCGCGGTGTTCGGCGCGGCGGGAAAGCTCCCCATCAACCAGCGCGGCGATGGCTTCGGTGGACAGGTGGTCTACGGACAGCTCCCCCGGAAAATTCTCTACGAAAGATGTCACGTGCCCTACCTGCCTTTCTGCATGTCCCAGTTGCGTTTACGTTCTAAGTTTCTTAGCTACCGGTAGCAGCTAAGCCAGACCTAGACCGAGCTAGGACTGGCCGGTGAAAACCAGTTCGCCATGGTTACGCTCCAGGTTACCCCGAAGTTGCGCGCGGGCGCGGTGGATGCGGGAGCGGACGGTGCCCATCTTGATGCCGAGCGTCTGGGAAATCTCGTCGTAGCTCATGCCCAGCCCGTCGCACAGGACGACCGCCACGCGGTATTCGGGAGCCAGCTGATCCAGTGCCTGCTCCAGCGCCGGGTCGAGATTGTTGAGCTCGAACGTGGCCGCGGGGTCGGCGATGCCACCTTCGATACGGTCGTAATCCTCCGGCAGCGCCTCCATGCGGATCTTCGCGCGGCGCCGGACCATGTCTAGGAACAGGTTGGTGGTGATGCGGTGCAGCCAGCCTTCAAAGGTGCCCGGCTGGTAGCTCTTCAGGCTGCGGAAGACACGCATGAACGTGTCCTGTGTGAGGTCTTCTGCATCCTGCTGGTTACCCGCGAGCCGGTAGGCCAGGCGGTACACACTGTCGGCGTGCTCTGCGACCAGTTCCCCCCAGGTCGGAAGCTCACCCGTCCCTGCGTCGAACTCGGCGGTGGTTCGCGGAACGGGGTTCTGGTCTGCGTTCATGACCGTAATTATGGCTAATCGTCCTCAAAAAGTTGTGCTGCTCACCTGGCAGTTTCCTGTGAGGATTTTACCCCTATCGGGGGAGCAAAGAAAGTTCGTCACTTCGGTCACTTCTGTTTACTCTCTTTTCTATTTTTGACGCCACCGTCTGACATGCCGAGGGTAAGTACAACATCGACGCATTCCTGGCCTATCGTGTGGAAGCGTGAATGCTGCATCATCTTCCCCCATTGAGGCCATCCGTGAGTACGTCCGGGCGACCACCGAGCCGGACGAGGTGACCACCGCTGCCGTCGAGGCCGCAGAAGAGTTCGGTCTGCTCACCCCCGATGCGATGACTGCCGAGTTTTTGGAGTTCATCGCCACCCGCGCTGGCGCGAACGCCGCTGCCCAGGGGCACACCCCCACCGGCATTATTGTTTCCCCCGCCAGCGGTGTGATTGGCCTGCACCTGTTTAAGGGGCTGAGTGCAGCCCAGGTGGAAGGCCACCTGACCTGCATCGAGCCGGAGGTGCAGCACCAGCAGCTGGCCAAGCAGGCTTTTGCCAACGCAGGCCAGCGCTCGAATACCTTCCGCTTCCTCCCCAGCGCACCGCTGGATGTTATTCGCCGACTGGCGAACGATAGCTACGACATCGCTGTCGCAGAGGCAGCCACGGAAGAGTTCACGGCCATCGTGGAATCCACGCTCCCCGCCCTGCGCACCGGTGGCGTGCTGATCCTGCTGGATAGCCTGATGGACGGCCTGGTCGGCGACGAAAGCCACACCGACCGGCAGACTATGCGCGCCCGCGAGGCAGATCAGTTCTTCCGCGAGCTGGACAACGCCAAGATCTCCCGCCTCCCCCTCGGCGCCGGCGCCACGCTGATCACCAAGACCAGCTAACAAGAAATCCCCGCGCCCAGTCTGCAGGGTGCGGGGATTCTTCCTGGCGCAGTTCTTCCCGGTGCGGTTGGCTTTTTACGACCACGCTAGACAACAGCGCTAGTCGACTGCGTTATACCACTACGTTCTTGCCGATGCAGACCACGCCACCCTTAGAGATGGTGAAGCGATCCTGGTCGCGGGCACGATCCACGCCGATGATCTCTCCTGCGGAAACCTGAACGTTCTTGTCGATGATCGCGTGGCGCACGACGGCTCCACGGCCGATGCGCACGCCCGGCATGATCACACAGCCTTCGACAGAGGCGCCCTCTTCCACGATCACGTTCTCGCTCAGAACGGAATTGCGCACCGTTCCGGCGGAGATGATGCAGCCCGCCGAAACCATCGAAGACTGAGCAATGCCGCCCTTGACGAACTTCGCGGGCGGCAGGTTGCCCGTCTCCGCGGTGTGGATCGGCCACTGCTGGTTGTACAGGTTGAACACCGGGTGCACGCTGATCAGGTCCATGTGAGCCTCGTAGAACGCATCGACGGTACCCACATCGCGCCAATAGCCCTTGTCACGCTCGGTCTCGCCCGGCACATAGTTGTTGGAGAAGTCATACACGTAGGCCTCTCCACGGTCGACCAGGCGCGGGATGATGTCGCCGCCCATGTCGTGGTTGGAGTTCTCGTCCTCGGAATCCTCCTTCAGCGCGTCAATCAGCGTCTGCGCAGTGAAGACGTAGTTACCCATGGAGGCAAAGGAGACTTCCGGGTCGTCCGGCACGCTCGGCGGCTCCGCAGGCTTCTCCAAGAACTGCTCAATCTTGTTATCGTCGTCCGCCTGGATCACGCCGAATGCCGTCGCTTCGTGACGCGGAACGCGCAGGCCGGCGACGGTCACTCCAGCACCGCTCTTGATGTGCTCCTGCACCATCTGCTCCGGGTCCATGCGGTAGACGTGATCCGCACCGAACACGATGATGTAATCCGGCTGCTCGTCGTACACCAGGTTGAGGGACTGCAAAATTGCGTCCGCAGAACCAGTGAACCAACGCTTGCCCAGTCGCTGCTGCGCCGGAACCGGGGTGATGTACTGGCCGGTCAGGCCGGACAGCTGCCACGACTGAGAGATGTGGCGGTCAAGGGAGTGCGACTTGTACTGAGTCAACACGCAGATCTTGTAGTAACCGGCGTTGACCAGGTTAGATAGCACGAAGTCGATCAGGCGATAGTTACCGCCGAAGGGGACGGCGGGCTTAGCGCGGTCAGCGGTGAAAGGGTAAAGACGCTTCCCCTCGCCACCGGCAAGGACAATGGACAGGACGTTCGATCTGCTCTTCACACTTTCCAACCTAGCGACACAGCTTTACTTTTGCTTGCCAAGCAGCCAATCGGGTAACCACCCGGTGCCCCCTAATTAGTTACCCGTCATGAACAGCCCGTTTGGTTGCCAGGACACGTAGCGCCTCGCGCGGTTAATCTGGAGGCATGCGTATCGCCATGCTGACAAAGGAATATCCCCCAGAGATTTACGGTGGTGCCGGCGTGCACGTCACCGAGTTGGTTCGTTACATGCGGAAGCTCGAGCACGTGGACGTGCACTGCATGGGCGGGCCGCGCGAGGAGCAGGATGTCTACGTCCACGGCGTAGATCCGGAGCTTGCCGAGGCCAACGGTTCCATCAAGACCCTTTCCACCGGCCTGCGCATGGCGAACTCTCTGGGCGACGCCGAGGTTGTCCACTCCCACACCTGGTACACCGGCCTGGGAGGCCACGTCGGCGGCCTGCTGAACGGCATCCCCCACGTGGCCACCGCTCACTCCCTGGAGCCGCACCGCCCGTGGAAGCGCGAGCAGCTCGGCGGCGGATACGACGTCTCCTCTTGGTCGGAGAAGAACGCGATGGAGAACGCGGATGCCGTCATCGCCGTGTCCGCGAAAATGAAAGAATCCATCCTCGACGCATACCCGGCCATCGACCCGGACCGCATCCACGTCGTCCTCAACGGCATTGACTCCGAGCTGTGGCAACCCCGCCCAACCTTCGAGGCGGCCGTGGAGGCTGGCAATCGATCCGTACTCACGGAACTGGGCGTCGACCCCAATCGTCCTATCGTCTCCTTCGTCGGACGCATCACGCGACAAAAGGGCGTGCCCCACCTGCTCAAGGCGGTCGCGCACCTCGACCCAGAGATCCAGGTTGTGCTGTGCGCCGGCGCGCCGGATACCCCGGAGATCGAGGCCGAGGTCACCGCACTTGTTGAGAAGCTGCAGGCAGAGCGCGACGGCGTGTACTGGGTAAAGGAAATGATGGACAAGCCGAACCTGCAGGAGATCCTGTCGGCCTCCGATGCGTTCCTGTGCCCCTCCATCTACGAACCGCTGGGCATCGTGAACCTAGAAGCCATGGCGTGCGGCACGGCCGTTGTGGCCTCCGACGTGGGCGGCATTCCTGAGGTTGTCGTCGACGGCGAGACCGGCACCCTGGTTCACTACGACGAGAACGACGCGGAGACCTTCGAACGTGGACTGGCCGACGCGACGAATGCGCTCGTGGCGGATCAGCAGAAGGTGCGAGCCTTCGGTGAGGCCGGCCGCCAGCGCGCGGTAACGACCTTCAGTTGGGCCACCATCGCCGAGCAGACCGTGGACGTTTACAGGTCTCTGCTTTAAACACAATCCGCTGGTATGAATGGGAGCATGCACTCTTCCTCCCATAAGCACCGCCCGGAACTGCACGTCACCGCAGAAACGGGGGTGCTGGAAGCCCCCGCAGGCGCCGTCTTCACGGGCCACGCCCTGCATGTTTTCCACCAGTTCCGTCCCCGCGCCGCTGAGGGATCGCGTTGGGCGCACCAGGTGGCCTCGGAGGCGACGTACGACTGGGACATCTGCGACGACGTCGTAGTTCCGAACCAGGGGTTCCCCGAGCAGGGCGATGCTGCCCACGATGCTGCTCAAAATGCCGGCAACAATGGCTCCAACGGCGCCGAGGTGGACGTCCTCGCCGGCGCGGCAGTCCCACTAGGCCTCGGAGCCGAGCTGTTCTTCGTCACCACCCGCGCCACGGCCGAGGCATCCGCAGACCAGGCTCTGGCAGCGGACATCCCCCACGGTCAGCGCGGCCCGCGCACCTTCACTATCGAGCGCGCGGAAATCCCGAACTTGATGGAGGCCACGGAGGTTTCGGACGATCCGAGCCTGCCAGATCCCCACGTCCGCCGCCTGGGACCCATCGACATCGACGATTCCGCCTTCCCAGTGGAAAACCTGGTGACCCCCAGCGTGATTCGCCACGACGATCCCGCCAACCCCGACGAGGAATGGCTCATGGTCGCCCTCTCCCTCACCGGCGACAAGGACGCGCAGATTGTCGTCCTGCGCTCCGCCGACCGCCAGCACTGGCGCGTTCTGGGGCCCATCGAGCTGCCCGCCGAGGCCGCCCTACGCCCCGGCCGCCCGTTCGCGCCGCGCATTGTTTCTATGGTGGACGCCGGCTCTTCCGTCCGCCGCGACGTCCTGTTCGTGACCTTCCCCGGCGACGCTGGGGAATCCGATGAGGTCGCGGGCTACATCGTCGGCAACCTCAGCGGCACGTCGTTCAGCCTGACCAGCCCCTACACTGTCATCGACTTTGGCCACGACTTCACGCGCCCCCGCGTGATCGACCACTCCACCCCAGTGATGTTCGGCCTGGTGGGCGCCCACCCTTCGCTGGATGGGCAGTGGGCGAACTGCCTGTCGGCACCGCGTTACCTCACGCTGGTGGACGGCGAGCTTTTCCAGGACATCGTCGGCGCCCCGACCGCCGTGCGCACGTTCTCTGACTATGCATTCCTCTGGACCGCCCAGCTGGATGCGACCGAGGGCAGTGTCGACGTCGACGTGACGGACGATTCCGGGCAGGTCATCGCAACCATCAGCTACACCAACGACGCTGTATCCGTCACCCGCCTGGGCGTGGACACTCGCACCGCCCCGCTGAAGGATGCAGATTCCGATACGCTGACGATCTTCCTCGACGGCCCGGTGTGCGAGATCTTCGCCGACGGTGGCGCGGTGACGCTCACCAGCGCAATTCCGGCACACTCACAGATCTCCGACATCGACGTGCGCGCTACGGGCGGGGCAAAGATCATCTCCTCTATGCAGACCGCCGGCCGGCACCTGATGCGGATGCAGGCGGGCCTGACCTCCCCAGAGGAGCAGGAGCGCTACATGGCCGAGGCTCTCATCGCGGATCGCGACGTGGCCGAGGGAATCCTCGACGAGGACTAGCGGCCACTCGGCAGCGCGAGGCTAGCTCAGTGCTACCGCGGCACTAGCGGTTAGCCTTCGCCAGGCGCGTGATGGCTGCGCGGGCCGTGACCTCCATGGTCTCCGGCAACGCGGCGATGCGCTCCTGCAGGACATCCGGGTGGATGTGGCGTGCAGAGGGGCTCATGCCGATCTGCGCGGCAATGGAAGCCTGATCCAGCTGCATCGGGAACTCGATGTGCTCCGGCTCCCCCACCGGCACCAGGTGGCCGGAAGCCTGGTTGATCATCCGCTCCACCTTGCCTTCCTCCACATCCAGAATGCCCAGCGGCTCACGCAGCTCACCCAGGTGGCCGACGTCCGCGGTCAGGACAACCACCTGTCCCTCCGGCGTAAGGATGCGGGCAAACTCTGCCGCATTACGCGGTGCGAAGACAACCATGATGGCGTCAACACTTTCCGAAAGAATCGGGAGGCGCGACCAGGCGTCGGCCACGACAGCCCCGACCCGAGAGTGCGACGTGGCCAGGCGCTTCGCCGCCGCAGTAGAAACGTCGATGCCTACGCCGCGAGAGCGCTCGATCGTGTCGAGGGTGTGCGCCAGGTAGTAGCCCGTACCAGCGCCGATCTCCACGATGGACGGGGCGTGCTCAGCGGCGACGTTCCCGTCGTCCAGCACATTCTCAACGTTGGCGGTCACGGCCTCCACGAAGGGGGCGAAGTGTCCGCCGGACAGGAAGGTCTCGCGAGCGTCAATCATCGACGCATCGTCGCCCGAATAACGCAGGCCGGAACCACCCGCGAGAGTCACATACCCCTGTCGCGCGACGTCATAGCTGTGGCCGGATTCGGAAACCAGAGTGCGCCACTCGTCATCACCGGCGCTCAAGCGCGAACCATCTACGGGGTCGGCAAGGAGGTCAATGACATCTGCAAGCACGAACAGATTCCTTCCTGAAAATTTTTAACGAGGCTCCCGCTAGGCGGGAGCGAACAAACGACCACCCCATCGTAAACTGTCCACCGCCCGAAATGTATATCGGGCTGGTGCATACCCGCGGACAGTCTGGGGCGCCACTGGAACTAGCGCCTTAACCGGCTAATGCATCAACCACTGCACCAGCGTGCGCGCGCCGAAGCCTGTGCCCACCGGAGTGACTTCGTCGTAGGTGGATTCCGCGCGGCCCGGGCCGGCGATGTCCAGGTGGATCAGCGGCACGCCACGAGTGAAGCGGCGCAGGAACATCGCGGCGGTGGTCGCGCCCGGCCCCTTCGGGGTCTGGCGCACGTCGGCGATCTTGGAGGTCACGTTTTCCTCCAGGTACTCCTGCATCGGCATCGGCCACCAGCGCTCTCCCACTATGGCGCCGCGACGGGCGAGCTTGACGCCCGCACCCCAGTTATCGGAGAACACAGCGCCCGTTCGCAGTCCCAGCGCCACCTTGGCCGCCCCTGTCAGCGTCGCTACGGTCACCACGGCGGCGGGCTTGTACTTCTTGGCTCCGTAGCTGACCGCATCGGCCAGGATCATGCGGCCTTCGGCATCGGTGTTCGTCACCTCGGAGGTCAGGCCGCCATAGTGCTCCACCACGTCGCCGGGGCGGTAGGACTTTCCATCGATCATGTTCTCCGCCGTCGGGATCAGCGCCACGACCTTGCGGGGAACCTGCTGCTCGGCCAGGGCACGGAAGGCGGCGATGACGCTGGCCCCGCCGGTCATGTCGGTACGCATCGTGTCCATGCCCACGGCCGGCTTCACACTGATACCGCCCGTATCGAAGGTCACGCCCTTGCCCACCAGCACAGCGGTGCGACGGCGGCGGCGCTGATCCACCTTCTGCGGATCCCACACCAGCTCGATCAGCATCGGCGGGCGGGAGGATCCCCCGCCGACGGCCAAAATGCCACCGAAGCCCTTGTCCTTGAGCCAGCCCGCGTCGCGCAGGCGCACCTTCACACCGTCCAGGTCCTCCACGGCCTTCTTTGCCTGGGTGGCCAGCCACTCCGGGGACTTCACGTTGGCAGGTGCATTCGCCAGATCGCGGGACAGGCAGGTCGCCTTGCCCAAGGCCTTGCCCTCCTTCACCGCAGCGACGTAGTCGGCGGTGTCGAAGCCGTTGAACTCGTAGCCTTCCGGCAGCACGATGTGGACATCGCGCACGCGGGCGGGCTTGCGCTTATTGGTGGTGACGAAGCTGTGGTTGCCGACGATCAGGCCGATGACCAGGGAGCGGACGTTGGCGGGGGTGAACTCCTCCGGCAGGTGCACCTGCACAATGTGCTTCTTCGCGCGCACGGGGTGGCCGTCGACGACCTTGCCGATGCGGCGCACCAGCCGGGCACCGGCGCCCCGCCAGCCGTCTTCCAGGAACTCCCGGCCATCGCTGAGGTCCAGCGGGCGGCTCGGCTCGGTGGGCACCCAGGCCACAAACTGGCCTGAGGCATCCAGCTCGACCTCGCCCGGCGCGTTCGCGCCAGGTGCGACCTTCACCTGGGTTTCGATGATCTCGGAGCCCTCCGCGCGCGGGCCGATCGTCACACGGGTCACTTTCTGGGGAATGCTTGGGATCGGTGCCATTGCTTAACGCTCCTGTTCACGGGGTTCTGCGATGTATTCTTCGGCGATGTATTCTTCGGCAATGCTTGTGTCTGCAGCGCTATCTTCTGCAGCGTGGTTCTCCGGGGCATGGTTCTCCGGGGCGTGAGCCGCGCCGCCGACCTGCTGCTCCAGCTCCTTGATGCGTCCGGCGAGCCGGTCGATGTAGAAGTCCACTTCAGCCTGGTTGTAGCCGCGAATCTCCAGCGAGAATCCGGCATCCCGGATCCCCTCGGCGGTCAGCGGGCCGTTCTCCAGGTTCTCCCAGTGCTGTAGCTTTGCGTTCCCCGCGGTCACGGGCGGCAGCGCCTCACCGCGGCCGAACACAGTACCGAGTAGATAAACCAGGAGCGCGCCGACGAGGAACGCTCCGACGAGAGACAACAACCAAAACATACCTATTAATCTACCGCCTCAGAGGCTCGTTTCGGCGGCTTGTAGGGGCTTACTTGGTTCCCGGCTTCCCCTTCGACCCCTCGGCCAGCTCCGCCTCGTCACCGAAACGCTCCAGCTCTGCGTCGATCCGCTCTTGCTCCAGAGCCAGTTCCTCCTGGCGGATCCTCAACTTCCGCACGTGGTTATCGTGTGCGTCCACGCAGATCTGCACGGCCTCGGCCGGATCATCGGTGACGTGGAACAGGTCCACGTCCTCTGGGGAGATCATGCCCTCCTCGACCAGTCGATCGTGGATCCAGTCGACTAGCCCGCCCCAGAACTCCTTGCCGATCAGAACTATCGGGAATTTACGGATCTTCTCCGTCTGCACCATCACCAGTGCCTCGAACAGCTCATCCAGGGTGCCGTAGCCACCGGGCAGGCAGATGAATGCCTGCGAGTACTTCAGGAACATGGTCTTGCGCACGAAGAAATAGCGGAAGTTTAGCCCCAGGTCCACCCACTGGTTCATACCCTGTTCCATGGGGAGCTCGATACCCAGGCCGATGGACATGCCGCCGGATTCCTGCGCACCGCGGTTCGGGGCTTCCATCAGGCCCGGCCCGCCGCCGGTGATCGTCGCGTAGCCGGCCTCGTTGATCAGTCGTCCTAGCTCCCGGCCCTTTTCGTAGTACTCGTGGCCCGGCTTGACGCGCGCGGAGCCGAACACAGTTATCGCCTTCGGGATCTTCGCCAGCGCACCGAAACCGTCAACAAATTCGGACTGGATGCGCATCACGCGCCACGGATCAGTGTGCAGCCAGTCAATGCTGGCCTGCTCCCCCAGCAGTCGCTGGTCCGTGGTGGACTTCTGCTTCTGGCTGTGCCTCTTGCCGCGCAGCAGCATCGGTCCGCGGAGACGGAATTCTCGGTTGTTTTCGCTGGTAGTCATGCGTTCGTGTGCCTTAAATGTCTGGTCGATCCTTATACTTCTTTGTGCTTCTCACGCTACTGGTTGCAGCCTCGTGGCGCTCGTTATGGATTTGACGCCATCACCCCTCCACCCAGCACACGCCTTTCCCCTATGGCACTCGCGGGGAAATAGGTGGAGAGGATCTAGCGGGAGAGGAACTGGATCAACTGGCGGCTGACCTCTTCGATCTGCGCCACCGGGCAGCGCTCGTCCTTCGTGTGACACAGCCCCGGGTCGCCGGGGCCGAAGTTCACGGCGGGGATGCCCAGCTCGGTGAAACGGGCCACGTCGGTCCAGCCATATTTCGGCCGCACCCGCCCACCGGTGGCTTCCACCAATTTCGCCGCGAAGGGTTGGTTCAAGCCTGGGGCGGCTGCGGCTGCGGCGTCATCAAGAAAGACAGAGAAACCCTCGGCGGGGCTATCGGGCGTGCCCACCTGCAGCACCTCGTACAGGTGCGCCAGAGCCTCGTCCACGCTGCGGTTCGGCGCGTAGCGGAAGTTGATGAAAGCCCAGGCCTCATCGGGAATGGTGTTGGTGGCCACGCCGGATTCGGCAACGACCGCGTTGAGGCCCTCCTTGTAGGTCAGGCCGTCGATCTCCACGTCCTGCGGCTCATAATCCGCCACGCGCACCAGCACACGGGCCAGATCGTGGAGCGCGTTGTGGCCGAGCCAGCTGCGAGCGGAGTGCGCGCGAGCTCCCAGGGCGGTGACCTTCACGCGGATGGTTCCCTGGCAGCCAGCTTCGATCATCGCCCCGGACGGCTCGCCCAGCAGCGCCAGATCGCCCGCCAACAGGTCGGGGTCGGACTGCACCAGGTGGTTCAGGCCGTTGTACTTGGTGGCCACTTCCTCGCCCTCGTAGAGAACCAGCGTCAGATCACAGGCCAGATCCGGGGAGTTGGCCAGGGTGGCGAAGGCATGTGCATAACAAGCAGCGCCAGATTTCATGTCCACGGAGCCGAGGCCGAAGATGGTCTGCTCCCCCGTCTCCGGGTCCGGCCCCAGGCGCGAGGGCAGGTTATCCGCCGGCGGCACGGTATCCAGGTGGCCCGCCAGAATCACCCGATCCCCAAGGCCGCGATGGGTGCGCGCGACCAGGGTGTTTCCCCGGCGCGTGACCTCTACGTTCTCGATGTCACGCAGGGCGGGCTCGACAGCGTCGGCGATCTCCTGCTCGTGGTGCGACTCGCTGTAGATGTCAACGAGCTGGCGGGTAAGAGGGACCGCCCCGGCGACCAAGTCGATGGAAGGCGCTGAAGTTTTGGAAGATTCTGAAGGTTCTGCAGTATTCATTGCTTGCGATCCTAGACCAGCTGGCAGCCCGCCGTCGGGGGCAGGCGGGTGTTCTGCAGGGTGAAAACTACCCGCCACAGGGGCTAAAAGTACCCATGCTGGCCTTTAACAAGAACGGTTGTGTTCTAATTCTGGTATGAAGACTCGAAACTCCGATTCAGGTGCCGCGGAAGGCACCTCTAACCAGCTGGGTCACAGCCTAGAGACCCGCCACCTGACCATGATGGGCTTGGGCTCGGCTGTGGGCGCCGGGCTGTTCCTCGGCACCGGCGTGGGCATCCAGGCCGCAGGCCCGGCGGTGCTGCTTTCCTATATCGTCGCCGGCATCGTGGTTATCGCCGTGATGCAGATGCTGGGCGAGCTCGCCGCCGCCCGCCCGGCCTCGGGCACCTTCGCCACCTACGGCCAGATGGCCTTCGGCCGCTGGAATGGCTTCGCCCTGGGCTGGCTGTACTGGTTCATGCTGATCATGGTGATGGGCGCCGAGATTACCGGCGCGGGCGCGATTATGGGCGCGTGGTTCGGCGTGGACGGGTGGATCCCCGGCCTGGTGTGCGTGGTGTTGTTCACCATCGTGAACCTGGCGGGTGTGCGCGGCTTCGGCGAGTTCGAGTACTGGTTCGCCTTCATCAAGGTCGCGGTTATCATCATCTTCCTGGTTATCGGTACGGGTCTGCTGCTGGGGCTGTTCCCCAGCTACGACTCCCCCGGGCTGAGCAACTTCTCTGACTTCGCCCCCAACGGCATCTCCGGCATGGCGGTAGGCCTGCTGGCTGTGGCCTTCGCCTTCGGTGGCATCGAGATCGTGACCATCGCCGCCGCGGAGTCGAAGGATCCGGCGAACTCCATCGCCGCCGCCGTGCGCGCCGTCATCTGGCGTATCTCCATTTTCTACCTGGGCAGTGTCTTCCTGATCACCGCCCTGCTGCCTTTCGACACCTTGGGTGAGGCCGAGTCCGCTGAGGAGTCTCCGTTCACCCGCATCCTGGCCTTCGCCCAGATCCCGGGCATCGTGGAGATCATGGAGGTCGTGATCGTCCTGGCTTTGCTGTCGGCCTTCAACGCGCAGATTTATGCCACCAGCCGCCTGATGTACAGCTTCTCCCAGGAACGCAACGCGCCGCGCTGGTTCCGCAAGACCAACGCCCAGAAGGTGCCTTACCGCGCCGTGTGGTGCTCCCTGTTCTTCGCTTTCGTCTCCGTTGCGCTGCAGGTGTGGGGTCCAGAGGACCTGATCAAGATCCTGTTCAACGCCGTCGGCGGCACGCTGCTGGTGATCTGGATGGTTATCGTCTTGTCGGAGATCAAGCTGCGCCCGACCTTCGAACGCGACGGCAGCCTCTCCGTACGCATGTGGGGCTACCCTGTGCTGCCCTGGCTGACGTTCCTAGCACTCATCGCCCTGATGGTTCTGATGCTCTTCGACGAGGGCGCCCGTTTGCAGGTCATCACCGTCGCCGTCGCCTTTGTTGTCCTGAGCCTGATCGGCCTGGCGCTGCAGAAGACGCAGGGACCGCAGGAGGCCGAAGACAGTGCTGGCACCGCTGCGTCCACTACTACGGCCACTAACACGACCACCGCCGCAGACAGCGACTCCACCACATAGGTACAAACTCATATGTAGGATCGGCAACCATGACTTCTGCTTATGGAAATGGATTTGCCACTCTGACCGATTCCGGCGAGGTGCTGGACACCTGGTTCTTCGAGTTCGATCTCGGCTCGGCCGCTGCTGGTGCCACTGATGCTGGTACCGCTGAGGCGGGCACGCAGGTGCTCGATCTTACTGACGCCAGCACCTCCGCCCCTGATTCCTTCCGTCCCCTGGCCAACCTCGTCGGCACAGACGAGGTCCGTGGCACCCGCCGCGTAGCGGTGACCACTACCATCGCCGATCTGGATGCTCCGCCCGCCGATGCGCACGACGCCTACCTGCGCCTGCACCTGATCTCCGGCCGCAAGATCCAGCCCCATGGCTGCAACTTGGATGGCCTGTTCGGTCTGCTTAGCAACGTTGTGTGGACGAACCACGGCCCGTGCGCCGTCCCCGGTTTCGAGTCTGTCCGCGCCCGCCTGCAGGCCGAGCGCGGCCCGGTGACGGTTTACAGCGTGGATAAGTTCCCGCGCATGGTGGATTACGTGGTTCCCACTGGCGTGCGTATCGGCGATGCAGACCGCGTGCGCCTGGGCGCCCACCTGGCCGAGGGCACAACTGTTATGCACGAGGGCTTCATCAACTTCAACGCGGGCACGCTGGGCTCCTCCATGGTCGAGGGTCGCATCTCTGGTGGCGTGGTCGTGGGCGACGGCTCCGATATCGGCGGCGGCGCTTCCGTCATGGGCACTCTGTCCGGCGGTGGCAAGGAGGTCATCTCCATCGGCGAGCGTTGCCTTCTGGGCGCGAACTCCGGCGTGGGCATTTCCCTGGGCGACGACGTCACAGTCGAGGCCGGTCTGTACATCACCTTTGGCACCAAGATCACCCTGACCGACGAGGTGGCCAAGCAGTTGGGCAAGCAGGCAGGCGAATCCGTCAAGGCCTCCGAGCTTTCCGGCGCCAGCGGCATTCTGTTCCGCCGCAACTCCATCTCCGGCGCGGTCGAGGCCGTCGCAAACGCCTCCGCCGTCGAGCTCAACGAGGCCCTGCACGCCAACTAAGTTCCGTACCCCTAGCCCGTGCACTAACCAGGCTCAGCTCCCCACTGAGACCACGGGTCTTCCAGGCAGCGCTCGATTTCGATGCGCTGCCTGTTTCTTATTGACGCCTCCAGCGCCAACTCAATAGCGACGGCGCGCAAGCGCAACGCGCCCGCCCCGGGACGGTACTCCGGGTACGTGTCATCGCCGTAGATGGGAGCGCCCAGGTGATTCATCAGTACCCGCAGCTGGTGCGTGTACCCGGTCCGGGGCTGTAGCTCATACACGGCGGTGGGAGTGCCCGCATGGGTAGCATCCGCAGATATGGCTTCTACACAGGCACTGCTGGCGAGCTTCCGAATGCGCGTGATGGTCAGCCGTGCCCGCTCCCCGTCCACCACCTTCACCTGCGGGTCGTCCTTGATCTTCAGCATCGGCAACCGCACTTCCTGCCACTGCGGCCCAATCTCCGGAATGTCCGCGGCCAGCGCCTGGTAGGTCTTAGAGACCTCCCGGCGCTGGAATTGGGTCTGCAGGAACCCACGGGTGCCCGGGTTGCGCGCGAGCACCAGCAGGCCGCGAGTGTCCCGGTCCAGCCGGTGGGCTGCCACCAATTCGGGCTCCTGCAGCCGTACGCGCATCAGGGACTGTGCGGTTGCGCGCAGCAGCTTGCCATTTGGAGTGGACGGCAAACCATGGGGTTTGTCCACTACCACGGCATCCGGGCCGGAGTACAGCACAGGAATGTCCGCCGCCAACAGCTCTGCGGGTTCTTCTGGGAAGTCGGGATAGACCCATGTGGGCGTCCGACCCGAAAGAACAAGCCCCGGGGCCAACAACGCGCCGGGTGCGTAGGGTGAATCGCCCGCAGCGGCGGCCAGGTAGGTGCGGCCATCGTCGGGAACGCGGCCACTCAGCATGGCTTTAACGGCGGATACGCCGTGGCGCGGCGGCGGGCGCCAGCGTTGCAAGGCCGGGATGAGGGCTCAGAGCTCCCGCTACTGGGCGGCTGCGGGATCTTCGCCGGTCAGGCGACGGACAGCGGCCTCGATCCGCTCGTCGGTGGCGGTGAGACCCACGCGAACGAAGTTCTTGCCCTTCGGGCCGTAGAAATCGCCCGGGGCAACGAGGATGCCCTTATCGGCCAGCTCGGCGACAGTTTCGCGACCGTCGCGGCCCTGCGTGGCCCACAGGTACAGGCCACCGTCGGAGTATTCGATGTCGAAGCCAGCCTGCAGCAGGGCTGCCTTCAGCAGGTCGCGGCGGTGGCAGTACAGCTGCTTCTGCAGAATCTCGTGACCATCCTCCACCAGGGCGGCCACCATCGCGGACTGAATGGGTCCGGGGTTCATTAGACCCGCGTGGCGGCGGATGCCCAGCAGCTCCTGGATCAGCTCGCCGTCGCCGGCCAGCCAGCCAGCGCGATAAGACGCCAGGTTGGAGGTCTTCGACAGCGAGTGCACCGCAATTAGGTTGGTGAAGTCTCCCCCGCACACCTCCGGATCGAGGATCGAGACGGGGCGCTCCTCGCCCCACCCCAGGCCCAGGTAGCACTCGTCGGAGACAATGATCGTGCCACGTTCCCGGGCGAACTCCACGAACTTGCGCAGGTGATCCACGCCCAGCACCTGGCCGTGCGGGTTCGCCGGGGAGTTCAGGTAGATCAGCGCCGGAGTCTGCGGCCCCAGCTTCAGCAGCGAATCGCTGCGTAGCACGTCAGCCCCGGCCAGGCGGGCAGAGACCTCGTAGGTCGGGTAGGCCAACTCCGGGATCACTACCGTGTGGCCCGCGCCGATTCCCAACAGAGTGGGCATCCAGGCGATGGCCTCCTTGGTGCCGATCACCGGCAGTACCTGGGTATCGGCATCTAAGCCCCGCACCTGGAAGCGCCGCTCCATCGCCCCCACGATGGCTTCCCGCAGCTCCGGGGTGCCCTTCGTCTGCGGGTACCCCGGCTCCGCGGCGGATTCCGTCAGCGCCAGCTGAATGGCCGGGGAGACCGGATCTACAGGAGTGCCGACCGACAAATCCACGATCCCATCTGGGTGGCTGGTCGCCTTGGCCTTAGCTTCGGCAAGCGAGTCCCACGGGAAGTCGGGCAGTCGGTCGGCTACTTTGGTGCGCTTGAAGGTCATGCTTGTACTTTATACCGCCTGCTTAGTGCGCCCGGCGCTAACCGGTGCAAGTGTGGGCGTCAATAAAGAAAAAGCAGATAGGCGAATAAAACCTAAGCCTGCGGCGGCAGGTTGGCGATAAGCTCCGCGTCGAAGTCCTGCGGCCCCAGCTTGGCGGCGCCGCCCGGGGAACCCAGATCGTCGAAGAAGGCGGCGTTCGCGTCGTTGTACTCTTCCCACTCGTCCGGCACGTCATCCTCGTAGAAGATGGCCTCAACCGGGCAGACCGGCTCGCAGGCGCCACAGTCCACGCACTCGTCCGGGTGGATGTACAGCATGCGCTTGCCCTCGTAGATGCAGTCAACGGGGCACTCTTCTACGCAAGCGCGGTCCAATACGTCTACACAGGGCTGCGCAATCGTGTAGGTCATCGTCTAAATACCTACCCTTTCTGGAAAGTTCGTCATACTCCACAGAGCTCTCTTCGAGCTTCTATTCTGTCACTTCAGCGGTTCCAGTGAAAACTGAGGGCGAAGCGGCCACGCGGCCGCTGCCATACCGACCACAAACAGCAGCATAGACCACACAGTCTGCGGCATTAGCGTCGCCTCGCCGAAAGGCAGCTCCGGCCACATCACCGCCAGCAGATAACCGGCCAGCCACACCAGCGCGGGAATGCCCGCAACCAGCTTGTTATCAGTCCACAGAAGCGCGGTTTTCGTCACCGCGCGGTTGAAGAAGAACGCAAACAGGATGGTCCACGGCAGCGGCACCAGTGTGTCCCCCACCGTGATGCGCGAGCCAATGTATAAAACGCTGATGAACAGCCCGAACAGCGCGCCGATAGAGAGCCAAACGATGCCGGAAATGCGCTCAGCGCGCGTTGTATCCTGGCGTGCCTGGCTCTTGGTGGGGTGTCCCCAGTTGGGCTCGTCCTTCTTCGCGTTCACGTCGATCCATCCTAGTGCCCTACCCCGCCGGACCTCCAAGGCAACGCGGTTTAGGGCTTAAGTCCCCAGCCGTCTCAGGCCGGCTGCTCCCCCAGCGCGCGGGCGAAGAAATCCTCGGGCACGCCGGGGGCCGTCCAGCCCAGACGATAGCTTTCGCTGTCCAGCAGCGGCTGGGTAATGAGGTTCGACAGACAGAACAGAGTGATTGCTGTGGATGCCGGCGGGTTAGAGTCCCGCACCTGGTCATTGACGTCCGAGGCCATGCCATCAGCCACCCAAATCTGGGTGGCGTGAGCGCGCATAGCGGCCTGCTTGGCCGCCACGTCCTCTGCGGTGCCATGAATCACCAGATCGACCTCCGCAGACGGCACGGTCGCGATCTCCCCTGCGGCAGGCAAAGTCCAGCCTTCGGGCACGGCCGCCGGGTCCTCCTCGAGGCCCTGCATGCCCTCGGCGAACTTCTCGTCCTCCGTCACGCACCACAGCACCTGGCTGGGAACGAAGACGTCTGCGCCAGCACCTTCCGCACCCGCGCCGCTCAGCTGCCGCACGGCCTCGTGCACAATGCGGTGCGCCCGCTTGTGGTCCGGGTGCCCGTAGCCACCGTCGGCAGCGTACGTCAGAATCACCTCCGGCCGGACGCGCTGAATCTGCTCAATCAGCTGCTCGACCTGCAGCTCCAGCAAATCTTGCGCAGCCTCCCCCTCGTGCGCAAAAGCCCGCGGGTGGCGGATGGACTCGCTGCCTTCCATGCCCGAATCCCGCCAGGCACCGCAGCCGCCCAGAAGGTTTGGCCCGTGCTGCACACCCAGCGCACTGAGCGCCCGCTGCAGCTCAGCAATACGGTAACCACCGAGCATTCCCGTGCCGTGTTCGTACTGCTGGGCGTCCACAAGAGCTTGGTACTTCTCCCCGATAACCTCGCCTTCCTCGCCGAGGGTGCAGGTGACCACAGAAACGTCGTGGCCCAACCGCCGCGCCTTAGCCAGCGCCAGCCCCGTCCACAGGGTTTCGTCATCCGGGTGCGCATGCACCGCCATTACGGTGATCCTCTGCGTTTCGGCGGGGGTGCTGGTCACGGGTTAATCCTCCTTGAGGGCATTTTCTGCGGCGTTGCGTTTGTTTTCCTCGATGGGGCTCAGGGTCCACCGTGGCGCCGAGATCAGTACCGAGCTGCTGTTGTCCAGCGGCCAGTCTTCCAGCCCCGGGGTCGGTCCGTTGAGTCTGTCCGACGTCACCACGGTGAAGCGGTCGGACAGGATGGGCAGCACCGTGGAGATCTCCGCGATCCGCTCGTCCAGCTTCTCGCGCTCGTCGTTGAGCTCGGCGCGCCCTTCGCTAAGCTTGTTCAAGCGTTCTTCCAGGTCACGGTCGCAGGTGCCGCTGAGGTTGCCGCCCTTGGGGATGTTGGGGAGTGACGCCCCTTCTTCCCCGCTGTCGCTCCCCTCAGCCGGGTCCTTCGAATCTGCGTCGCCAGACGGCTTCGCGGAGTCTTCCCCTACGGGAGCGGTGGTGCAACCGTACTGTTCCACATATTCGAAGGTGGCCTGCGGGCTGCGCTGCCACGTCACCACGCCATCGACTTCTCCCTGCTCCACAGCCGAACCGAGAATCTCCCCCGCGTTGCCAGTGCGCACGGTGGCGGGAATTCCGGCGTGCAGCAACTGGTCCACGACGGAGCGGGCGGCATCCACCGCCACCTGATCGTCAGTGACTGCGCCGATGACGATGCCGTCGGGGCGCTGGTCGGACTGCAGGCCACGCGGCATCTCCGCGGCGGTCTTCGGGGTCACGTTCCAGCGCGGGGCCTCTACCTCCGGATCCTGGGAGACGATCCGTGCGATCCTCTCCGCGTTGATTGCGCCCAGTACCCGGCGGCGGGTTTGCTGGTCAGCGAAAATCGGGCTGGCCTGGTTGAGCTGCAGGTTCAGCTGCACCCCCCGAGCGGTGTTGCGCATCTGCGTGTAGGGCAGCTGGTTAAGAGCCAGGTCGGTGGTGGCCGAACGGTGCGTCATGTACATCTGGATCTGCTCAGTACGCATCATCTGCGCGCCGGTAGATTCATTCGGCACGGCGGTGAAGCGGATGATGTCCGTCTTGGCCGCCTTCGAACCCCAGTAACGGTCGTTGCGCTGCAGTTCCAGCAGGCCGCGCCCCTCGTCCACGGACTTCACGGAGTACTGCCCCGCAGAAGCGACGGAGCCGCCGTCCATCATCGTGCTGAAGCTGCGCCCCTCTGCCCGGTAAATGTGGCTGGGCAAAAGGTGCGTGAACAGTCGCTTCCAGGTGTTCAGCGGCTTATCGAAGGTAACTTTGAAGCTCTTTTCCTTCTTCTCCGGCTCGATGGAGGTGATGTGGCGGTACAGCCCCTTCGCCTCCGCGAGGGGCTCGTCCACAATCGCTTTATGCAGGTATTGGAAGTCGGAGATGGTGATGGGCGTGCCATCGGACCACTGCGCCTCCGGCTGCAGGGTATAGACCACTTCCGTCGGATTCTCCCGGTCGTTTGGCTTGACCTCGCTGATCAGATCATCGTTGAGGTTCTCCCCCATCGAGCCATCTGTGTAGACGCTCGGCAGGGTCAAGTCGGCAACCGCCGCCACCACCGGGTTGCGGTTACCCACCAGGTGCGGGTTGAGGTTGCCGGTGAAGCGATCCACGCCCACCGCGATCTCCCGCAGACTCTCATCAACCGGCTGCGGCTGCTGAGTTTGGGTGGAGGCGGAGGGGTCTTCCACCGTCGGAGCCTCGCCCGGATTCGCCTGGCAGGCGGCCAGCGTTAAGGCGAGTGTCGCCGACGTCAGGGCGGTCGCGGCGGTGGGCGTCACACCCCAAAAACCGCGACGGCGTGCGCCAGAGGAACGGCGCGCCGACGAGCTAGACAGTGGAAAGAGCGAGAACAAGGGCAACTTTAGGAGTTGTTATTGCGCTGCTTCTCGCGGGAACGGGCACGGGCGCGATCGGTGGCGTTCAGGGTCACCTTGCGCACGCGGATGACCTCCGGGGTTACCTCGACGCACTCGTCGAAGCCACAGAACTCCATGGCCTCTTCCAGGGTCAGGGTGCGGGCCTTGGCCAAGGTCACCGTCGCGTCCGCGGTTGCGGAACGCATGTTGGTCAGCTTCTTTTCCTTGGTGATGTTGATGTCCATGTCTTCGTCGCGGTTGTTCGCGCCGACGACCATGCCCTCGTAAGCCTCTGCGCCCGGCTCGACGAAGAAGGTGCCGCGATCTGCCAGCTGGATCAGCGCGTAGGCGGTGATCTGGCCGGAGCGGTCGGCAACCAGGGAGCCGGAGGCGCGGCCCTTGATCTCGCCCGCCCACGGCTCGTAGCCAGCGGAGTAACTGTTGGCAATGCCGGTGCCGCGGGTTTCGGTCATGAACACGGTGCGGAAGCCGATCAGGCCACGGGCCGGAACGATGAACTTCATGCGGATCCAGCCGGTGCCAGTGTTGTCCATGGACTCCATGCGACCCTTGCGGGCGGCCAGCAGCTGGGTGACGGCGCCGAGGTGCTCCTCCGGGACGTCGATGACCAGGTTTTCGTAGGGCTCGTGAACCGTACCGTCGATGGTGCGGGTAACCACCTGCGGCTTACCGACGGTCAGCTCGAAACCTTCACGGCGCATGGTCTCCACCAGAACGGAGAGAGCCATCTCGCCACGGCCCTGAACCTCCCAGGCATCCGGGCGTTCGGTGGGCAGCACGCGCAGAGAGACGTTACCGATCAGCTCCTGGTCAAGGCGGGCCTTGACCATACGGGCGGTCAGCTTGTCGCCGCCGCCACGGCCTGCCATCGGAGAGGTGTTCACGCCGATGGTCATGGAGATCGCGGGCTCGTCGACGGTAATGCGCGGCAGGGCAACCGGGTTCTCGGGATCGGCCAGGGTATCGCCAATCATGATGTCCTCGATGCCGGAGATAGCGGCGATGTCGCCGGCGATCATTTCCTCGGCCGGCACGCGGGTCACACCCTCGGTGCGCAGTAGCTCGGCCACCTTGGCGGTCTTGACGTGCTCCTTACCGTCCTCGTCGTAGTGGATCCAGGCGACCTGCTGGCCCTTACGCAGTCGGCCGGCGTGGATGCGCACCAGGCCAATGCGACCCAGGAAGGAGGAGGAGTCCAGGTTGGTGACGTGCGCCTGCAGCGGGCCGTCCACGTCTGCGGAAGGCTCCGGCAGGACGTCGTAGAGCACGTCGAACAGCGGCTGCAGGTCCTCGGAGTCCGGAACGTTACCGTTACCCGGGTTCTCGGTGGAGGCCTTGCCCTCGCGGCCGGAGGTGTACAGCACAGGAAGATCCAGCAGCTGCTCGGCGGCCTCTGCAGCCTCGTCGTCCTCCAGGGTGGAGGCCAGCTCCAGCAGCAGGTCCTGGGACTCTTCGACGACCTCATCGATGCGGGCGTCCGGGCGGTCGGTCTTGTTCACGCAGATGATCACCGGCATCTTGGCAGCCAGAGCCTTGCCCAGCACAAAACGGGTCTGTGGCAGTGGCCCCTCAGAGGCGTCAACAAGAAGAACCACACCGTCCACCATGGACAGGGCGCGCTCGACCTCACCGCCGAAGTCGGCGTGGCCGGGCGTATCGATCACGTTAATGATCAGGTCGCTGCCCTCTTTACCCAGACCCTTGCGGTGGATGGCGGTGTTCTTCGCCAGGATCGTGATGCCCTTTTCACGTTCCAGGTCGCCAGAGTCCATCACGCGCTCTTCCACTTCGCCGTGCGAAGAGAAGGCGCCGGACTGGTGCAGCATGGCGTCGACGAGAGTGGTCTTGCCGTGATCGACGTGCGCGACGATGGCGACATTGCGGAATTCAGTCAAAGACACAGATCCGAACTTTCCTTTACTTGGGTGTTTAGAGTCTTGAGTTCAAGCTAGTTGTGCAGCGTAGGCACTTCAGGGGAACCTTTCACAGCCTACTCCTTTAGTCCTCCACAATAACGCATAGGGCGCGAAGAAGTTTTTCCCAAAACCTTGAGAAAAGCTTGCAGACAGGTGTTATTGTTTACAAAAGGTTCCCAGCGAACGTTACTAGCGTGACAAATGTGACAGATGTGACTAATGTTGTTCCCATCTTCTGTTTAAACGCATTTGAGATGACTGAATAAAAACCCGAAAGGTTCACCGTGGCTTTCTCTCGACGCTTGACCCGTGCCGCCGCTGCACTGACCACTGCCTGCGCACTGGCAGTCCCGACCGTGGTGGCTCCTACTACCGCCGGCGCCCAGGTACAGGGCTCCATCGATCACCTGGGCCGCCCCGCGCCGCACGTCCTGGATCAGATCGAGGCTTTCGCCAACAACCCGCAGCTGCCGCCGAACGTGAAGGCTTCCCTGAAGAAGCTGGTCGGCTTCTTCCGTGGCGATGGCAAGCCGGGCGTTGACGTTCCGGAGAACGCCCCGGCGTTCACCCAGTTCGGTTGGCCGACCGTTTCCGGCCAGTGCATCGGCGGCAAGAACAAGGCTGTCGGCACCGCAATGGGCGTGCCCGGGCCAGCAAAGCTCCCGCTGCCAGGTATCGGCGCTGGCGAGGTCAACTTCGTCTTCACCGCAATGGGCACCGGCACGGTAGCTAAGAAGCAGACCACCGCGATGAACGTCCACTGGATCAACATCAACACTGGCAAGATGGGCCGCACCCCGCTGGGCTACACCGGCATCAACCCGAAGGGCCCGGCCACGGTCAACGGTGTTGCCAAGACTGGCAAGGGCACCGTCATCGCCCTGCTCGAGGGTGGCGTAACCACTCACGAGAAGGAGTCCGGCAACTCCAACTGCAACTTCCTGCCGACCGCGGCACTGCTGCAGGTCTAGTAGCTTTCGCCTAGATACCCCTGGGTTTCAGACCCCACGGCCGCGCTTTCCTGCGCGGCCTTTTTCATACCTTCGGCCTTTACCCACACATCCCCTTCTGGCCCCGCCCGCACTACTCACCACAAGCACACAAAGCCATGGCTGACCTGCACAAAGTAAAACAAGAGACCTTCGACCTCTCCCGCGCGATCAATATCGACCCGAAGGGCTTCGAGCGCGCCGTCGACGCTTACGAACTGTCCCCCAACCAGCCCGCCACTGTGCAGTCTGGCACTGCCCACCCCAACCCAGTGCTTTACATGCGCCGCCCCACTCCCGGCCACCCGCGTTTTCACTACCTCGAATCCTGGCTAGTCCCCCACCTGGACATTCGCCTCAATAAGTTCCACTTCTTCGACGGTATCGAGCCCACGCAGGATCTCTATATAGACATAGCCTTTATCGAGATTGATGACGCCACCACCCCACCAACCTGGCGCACCCGCGACATTTACGTGGATGTGGTGACGCACCTCCCGGAGGCTCCCTCCCCAGAACAATCTCAGTCGAGCTCTAGCTACGTCCCGGGCACATCTTCAAAGACGAAAGTCCAGGTACTGGACCTGGACGAGTTGGGCGAAGCACTCCTGGCGGGTTACATCACCGCCGACGAAGCCCGCAGAGCGCTGGATTCCACGCAGCGACTGCTGGATGGGCTGCACGAGCACGGCAGCGTGGCCGATTGGCTGGCCACCCAGGGCGTGCGTTTGGGTTACTAGCGCCCTCGACAGCCATGCCATCAGCCCGAAATCGAACACCTTTACTCCTTCTGTCGGGTGCGGAGGACATAATCGTTATGTTCAGGCAACCCTGAAACTAAAGCTCTGCGAAGCTCTTACACAGCCCCGGACGAATGGCGATTTGAATACGCCATAACCCGCACTGCATATTGACCACAGATAGCTAGCCACACTAGACTCGGTAGAGGACGCACCTAGGTGCTCCACTTCCGAGGCTCGTGTGAACACCACACGGGCTTTCGTGCATATTAGGGGGAATCAATGTACATCGGATACTTCGACGAATTTGGGCACAACGGCGCATACATCAATCGATACGATGCACGTTTTAAGACCCACCCAGTTTTCGGCATCGGTGGATTCATAATCCCCGCTCAGAATGTCCGACGACTCTCCGGCTCTTTCAAACACCTAAAAGAAACGGGGCTCAGAGAGGAAATAGAAGCCAAAGTTAGGGCTAAAGGCAAGAAGGTAGAGCATTGGGAGAAGAAGGGTGCAGCACTACTCACCACCCGCAACGCCCAGAAATACTCTGAACTGCGCCGCCTTATTAACCGACTTCTCAACATCCTCGACAAGCTAGACGCCCAAGTTGTCTTCTACGGACAGGAGAAACCTCGAGGAACAAACGAAGATACTGGAGAGAATGAAAGGTCAAGTCCGGTGTAGTGGTGTAGCCGTTTGTGCTTTCGGCTCGATATGAAGTTCGGGGCTTGGTTAGGCGGTTAGCTGGTGGTGGTCGTCACGATGTTCTCCTGGGTGGTGCATGAGG
>NZ_JAKRMT010000015.1:0-54744 GCF_022346045.1 Corynebacterium sp. ACRQJ
GCCACACTCTCTGACCGCCCCCCCCCTGCCACGTTCCCTGCCTTTCAAAGGAGGCTCAACGCTCCTGGCAGCTCGGGCACCACCAGATGATCCGCTCCAACTCCGCCGAATCCAAGTCCGGATCCCCACCAGCCCAGCGCCCACCCAGCGTCGCCTGCTGAATCGCCGCCCCGCACCGCCGGCACGCCTTGCCCGCACGCCCGAACACCCAGTTGCCCTGCCCGGTCCGCCGGTCGCCAGTGAAAACGCGGTGCGGCTCAAGGCGGTTGTCCCACATCAGTCTTCGCGCCAGGTCTATTGTTTTTGTGACGCCCACTTCTCCCACCTGCCCCACCTTCACCTCCGGGTGCATTCCCACTAGGAACATCACCTCAGCGCGGTATTCGTTGCCAATCCCAGCTACGTTTTTCTGGTCCAGCAGCGCGGCACCCAGCGTTCTTTCCGGACGTTGCATGATCCGCGCAATGGCCTCGTCCCTACCGTCTGCCTCCCAGTCTTCCGCCAGGATGTCCGGCCCCAGGTGCGCAATAACCTGCGGGTAGTCCGCGAACTTGAACACCCGCACGAAGCCGAGGTCGTGCCCCACGATCTCGATCTCCTCGCCGCCGGCGTGCTGGGGGCTAAAGCGCAGCACGATGCGTGCGCTAAAGCCTGGCCTGCGCCAACGCTGCCCCGCGCGGTGGATCGCCCACACGCCTTCCATCTTCAGATGCGTGTGGATCACCCGGTCGCCAATGTGCATGAATAGGTGCTTGCCGTAGGGCCACACTCGTATGACTTCTTCGCCGTCGAAGCTCTCCGTGGCAAAGCGGGGCACCCGAATGTCGGTATGGCGCACCGTCCGCCCCGTCATCCATTGCAGGCGGTTGGAAAGCTGGAGTACAGAGTCACCCTCAGGCACGGATGCTCAGCCCCTTCGGAGTCAGGCGTGCACCTGCAGCCACCCAATCTGTCGTGGCGATGTCCATCACCGAGGAACCGTTGACCTTCTCGATGGTCACGGGACTCAAACGTCCGGCGCGGATGGCCTCCTTGAGAATCCCGACCACCAGTTCGATCTGTGGAGCTGAGGCGCCGAGTTCGGCAGACGTGGCGTCACCAAAATCGGGCCGAGCAAAAAGAACCACGTTTCTACCGCCGCGAGTGACATAAGCCTCTGCGCGACCGGCGGCGATGATGATCATGGCACCCGCTGCTCGCGTAGGTGCCATGCCCTCTGTGGCCGAGTGCGAAACCTCCGGCCAGGGCAGCGTGGAGCCGAAAGGGTTCGCGGGGTCCAGGACGGAAAGCAGCTGGGGTGCATGCTCGGAGGCGGCCATTTTGCCGGTACCAATGCCCGCAGCGCCACTGCCAACACCGCCAGCAGCCGAGCTGGCACCGCCGAGCCCGTTTCCGCGCCCGTCCTGTGCCCTCCGGAGCTGGGAAATTACATCCCGCGGGGCGAACTGTGCCCCGCCCAAGCCTTCGACGATGTAACCGCGCAACACTTCACCGGAATCCTCCCAGGCGCTCAACGTCCGGTAGGCCTCGGCGAAACCCCCGGCGGCCTTTTCCGCTACGACCGCCCCACGGGTGACCACGGCGTAGCGGTCAATCCATGCTTCGGAGCGCACCAGGGCCAGCTCCGCGGCGTCGGCAGGAGCTTCTAGCTCCCCTGCAACACCAGCACCAGCGCCGTACACCGCCGACCACCGCCCCGGCACCGAAGAGTGCGCGTTCATCGACCGCCGCGCCGCCCGCGCAAATCCGCTGCGCCCCATCCGCACCCGGCGCGCCGACCCGCGCCCCTGGTTCCGCCGGGGCGCACGGTGAGCCTGCTTACCCGTGGAGCCGGCCTCCACCAGCCGCGCACGCACAGCCGCGAAACTATCGGGCGCCACCAACCCGGCATCGAATAGCTCCCACAGCGCCGCATCTACCTCCGCGTGATCCGCGCCCGTCGCCGCCTGCAACTCGGCCGCCAGAAACGCGCCGCCACGCTGCAGGTGCTCGAGGATCTGTGTGGCCACCATGCCCAAGGTGGTCGCTGTTTCTTTATGGACGCCACGTTCCAGCCCCTCCCCGTCTTCCAGCAGGTACTCGACCATGTCCGCGGGCACGAAGCTCACCCAGGCATCCTTGGCACCGGCCTGCCCGGCACCGACGGCGAGAATCTCGCCGGTGCTGAGCAGCTCGTCCAGGTCTCCCGGCTGATAGTCCGGGATGCGTGCGGGCAGCACCAGGGTTTCCCACGCGCTGGCGGGGATCGGCACCCCGGCGAGTTGTTCCAGGGCGCTGGCGAGCTCCTCGCGCTGCATCTGGCCCAGGCCGTGCCAGTCGGCTAGGAACTGTGCGTAGGTTTGCTGGGTCACCGGTTCCAGCGATCCGCGCGCGGCGGCCAGGGTTGCCGATCGGAGGCGGCGGAGCATCCCCGTATCCACGTACTGCATCTCCCCTCGGGGGTCTGCCTGAGTCTCCCCCTGGGGATCCGCGCTCGTGTCGTGCGAAGTAGTGGATGCCGTGCCTCCGCTAGAGCCACGAGAGTCGCCGGAGCTACTAGGCCCACTGAAAGAATCACCAAGGTAGACAAAGTGCCCTGCGCTCAAGCGGCGCTGCTTGCCCTCAGCCCAGCGGGCCAACAGCGCGTCGGCGGTCGTGCGTCCCAGGCCAAACTCGGCGGCGGTCTCGGTGGCGGTCGTGGGCCCGCGATTCTTCATCCACCTCAGCAACAGTTGGTCGATGGCATTGTCCACCTGGTCCACCTGTTCGGCGGCAATGGCCACGCCGGGCGGTACGGGCACGCCCAGGCCGTCGCGCAGCAGGGGCATGTCCTCGACCGCGCCGAGCTTCAGCTGCCCGCCGAAGTGCACCTCCATCAGGCGCGTGGGAACCAACTCCCGCAGCTGCGCGAGGCTATCCTCCACCGTCCCAGCCCAGGGTTCGATACGTTCGCGCACGCCATCCAGGCTCAGCGGCCCGAGGGCACGCAGCATATCCACGGCTTGCTCCACGCTGGTGGCCTGGCGCCCCTCGGCCAGCCACTGGGCGGCATCCACCACCCGGCGGACCGCAGCTGGGTCCAGGGCCATGCCCTCCTCCCGGGTGCCCAGCACTTTCGCCAACAACGCTGGGTCCACGGCCAGGGCGGCTGCGCGCTCAGCGGAATCGCCCTCGTACATGAAGGCGCTGGTGTAGGTGAACAGCAGAGACTCGGCAAACGCGCTCGGAGCCTCGGTGGTGACCTCCGCCAGGCGCACATCCCGCTGCCCCAGGTTTGCTACCAGCACCTTCAGGAAGTCCAGGTTGTAGACGTCGTGCACGCACTCGCGCATAGTCTCCACCATCACCGGAAACTCCGGGTGCTCCCGGGCAACGTCCAGCAGCTGGGCGGCCCGCTGGCGTTGCTGCCACAGCGGCTGGCGCTTACCGGGGTTGCGGCGCGGCAGCAGCAAAGCGCGGGCGGCGCACTCGCGGAAGCGAGCCGCAAACAACGCAGAGGAGCCTACCTCCTCCATCACATCCGCCAGCGTCGCTTCCGCCCGCTCGGCACCGCTGTACCCCTCGCCCAGCAGCAGCTCCATCCCCGGAGGTTCGTCCGAATAGGGCAGGCGGAGCACCATACCGTCGTCGCCGGCCACGGCCATCGCATCAATCCCCGTCCGGCGGTTCAGCTCCGCCCCCAGCGCCAGCGCCCACGGCGCGTTCACTCCACGGCCGAAGGGAGTGTGCACCACTACGCGCCAGTCGCCGATGTCGTCGCGGAAGCGCTCGATCAGCACGGTTCGCTCGTCCGGGATGATCCCGGCGGTTTGCTTCTGCTCCTGGTAGTAGGCATCCAGGTTGGTGCGGGTGTGGGCGTCCAAAAAAACGGCCGAGCGAATGTCCTCCAACGTGCCAGAGCCCCAAGTACGGCGGTTCTCGCCGATGGCTTGACCGAGCTCCACGGGGCGGCCTGCGGCATCGCCCACCCAGAACGGCAGACGACCGGTGTGACCTGCTGCGGGGGCAACAATCACCTGGTCGCGGTTGATTTCCAGGATGCGCCAACTGCTCGCCCCCAGGGTGAATACGTCGCCGACGCGGGACTCGTAGACCATCTCCTCGTCCAGCTCGCCGACCCGGCGCGCGCCGTCGTTTTCCCCGGCGGCCAGGAACACTCCGAACATCCCGCGGTCCGGGATGGTGCCGCCGCTGGTTACGGCCAGGCGTTGCGCGCCGGGGCGGGCTTCCAGAGTGCCGGCCACGGGGTCGTAGATCGCGCGGGCCTTCAGGTCCGCGAAGTCGGTGGATGGGTAACGGCCGCTGATCATCTCGATCACGCCGTCGAAGGCCTCGCGAGGCAGAGTGGCGTAGGGATGAGCGCGGCGGACGACGCGCCACCACTCCTCGACGTCCAGCGCGCCCGAGCCGTCTGTGCCACTGGCGCCGACCGCGCCGGCCTGCACACTCGCCGCCACGGTCTGCTGCGCCAACACGTCCAGCGCGTTATGCACCACGTGCAGCGGCTCCAGCTCCCCCTTCAGCAGCCGATCCACAACAACCACCGCGGCTTCGGCGTCCTGCTTATGCAGCGGGTAGATGGTCGCGTGGCTGGTCGCGCCCACGGTGTGTCCGGCGCGGCCGCACCGCTGCACCGCCGAAGCCACCGACGGCGGCGCGCCGACCTGCACCACGTGATCTACCAGACCCATGTCAATACCCAGCTCCAGGGAGCTCGTCGCCACCACGCAGCGCAGCTCTCCCGATTTCAGCGCCGCCTCGATGTCGGCGCGCTCGTCCTTGGAGACCGAACCGTGGTGCGCCCGCGCCACACCTGCACCGTCCATCCCCCGCACAGCCCCGGACTGCGCCATCATCTGCGCCGGGTCGCGCCGGGTCGGGGCGGCCAGCGCATCCGGATCGTGCTCCTTGGCCCATTCCTCGTTCAGCGCCCCGGTCAGCCTCTCCGCCGCGCGCCGGGAGTTCACGAACACCAGCGTGGAGCGGTTCTCCATCACCTGCCGGTAGATCGCGCGCTGCACGTGCGGCCACACGCTTTTCTGCTGCGGCAGTGCAGATTCCTTATCCACCCCGCTCGCCACGCGCGCCCCCGACCCGGCCTGGGTGCTGCCGCCCACCCCTTCGCCGATGAGGCTGGGGCCAAGCAGTGCCTCGTCTATCGGTTCTTCTGTTTCTTTTTCTGACGCCGCCTCCGACTCCGTCACCTCATACTCCGCCAACGCGACGTCTTCTGTCGATGGAGGATCCTGGAAGTCCTCCACCACGCTGGTCACCTGCACATCCCAAGACTTCGGCTGCTCGGGGTTCACCACCGTCACCGGGCGATCGCCTCCCAAAAAGCTGGCCACCTTATCCACGGGGTTAACCGTCGCCGACAGGCCGATGCGCTGCACCGCCTGACCCGTCAGCATCTCCAACCTCTCCAGCGACAGCGCCAGGTGTGTGCCGCGCTTCGTGCCGGCCACCGCGTGTACCTCGTCCACGATCACGGTGTCCACATTCGCCAGCGTGGCCGCCGCCTTGCTGGTCAGCATCAGGTACAGCGACTCGGGCGTGGTCACCAGAATCTCCGGCGGGTTGCGCAGCAGCTTGGATCGCTCCGACTGCGGGGTGTCCCCGCTGCGCACGCCCACCCGCACCGGGGCGGCGGTCTCCCCCATCGCGTCGGCCACCCGCGCAATGCCTGCCAGCGGAGCCGCCAGGTTTCGGCTGACGTCCACGCCCAATGCTTTCAACGGGGAGATGTACAAAACCTTGGTGGGACTGGATTTTTCAGGCGTGGGGGCGTCATTAAAAAAAGATCCCCCAGAAAGTCGCGACAGCGACCATAAAAAAGCAGCCAGGGTTTTACCCGACCCCGTCGGCGCCACCACTAAAGCATTCTGACCTGCGGAAATAGCCCGCCATGCCTGCGTTTGCACAATCGTCGGCTCGGCGAAAACGTCTCTGAACCACGCTGCAACGGGGGCATAAAAGGAATCCAGCGGGTCATCAGCCATGTGACCATTTAAACAGACCGCTAAAGTAAGAACTATGACGGCTGAACTCAATGATGCGACGCTGGCCCAGAGACTCGCGCAGGGCACCGGAGAGATCCTCAAAGGCGTAAGGAACGTAGGTCTGCTCCGCGGCACCGAGCTGGGCAAGGCCGGCGACGCGCTGGCGCAGGACTGGATCGCCCGCTCCCTCGTACAACACCGCCCGAACGATGCAATGCTCTCGGAAGAGGCAGAGGACGACCTTGCACGCCTGGATAACTCGCGCGTGTGGATCATCGACCCGCTCGACGGAACCCGGGAGTACGCCGGCGGCCGCCAGGACTGGGCCGTGCACATTGCGCTGGTGGAGAACGGCAAGATCGTCGAGTCCGCCGTGGGGATGCCGGACCTGGGGCGCGTGTTCAGCAGTTCGGAGGTCCGCGCCGTCGAGGGCTCCCGCACGAACCGCCTGGTGATCAGCCAGAACACCACCCCGGCGATCGCTGAGTTCATCGCCGAGGATCTGGGCCTGGAGCTGGTAACCATGGGTTCCTGCGGAGCTAAAGCCGTCTCCGTGATCCTGGGCGATAACGATGCCTACGTCCACGCCGGTGGCCAGTACGAGTGGGACAACGCAGCCCCCGTCGGCATTGCCCAGGCCGCTGGCCTGCACACTTCCCGCCTGGATGGCACGGAACTGTGCTACAACTGCGAGTCGCCGTACCTGCCGGATCTGGTGATCTCCCGCCCCGACATGGCCGACGAGATCCTGGCCTCCGCCGCGAAGTTCCACGACAAGCACGGCGCTTACTCTCTGTAGCCCTCTCTAGCCCTGCTCCTAGCACTGCATGCTCCCTTTTTCCTTCTTGACGCCCCGCCCCGCCTCCCGCGCGCAGCTGGAGCCGGACGCGGACATTCCCGCCACGCTGCAGGGGCGCTATGTTATCGGCGCGCCCGCCAATAATCCGCGGAAGGAGCTTACGGAGGAGCACCCCTGCCCCCTGGTGTTTATCCACGGCACGACGGATAACACTTTCCGCTGGCAGAAAGCCGCAACGTATTTCGCCGCCCAGGGTTATTCGGTGTGGGCTTTCAACTACGGCCAGCCGGAGGAGGGCCGCCCGGCGATCCCGGGTGTGTTTGCCGTGAACGACATCAACGAATCCGCCCTGGAGATCGCGGCGACGATTGATTACATCCTGGAGGTCACCGGCGCCAGCAAGGTGGATCTGGTGGGCCACTCCCAGGGCGGGCTGCACATAAAGAAGTACATTGCAGAGCACGGTGGGCAGGATACGGTGCGCCGCGCGGTGGGAGTGGCCGCGACGTATCACGGCACGACGATGACCGGGATGTCCTCGATCCTGCAGAACCTAGTGGACCGCAACCCCGAATTCGCGGATCTGGTGGCGGGCAAGGCCGCGATTCAACAGCTGAGTAGTTCGGATTTCATCAGTCGGCTCAACGAGCTGCCGGATACCCACCCGAACGTGATGTACACGAACATCTTCACTTCGAAGGATCTGACGGCCACGCCAAATTCCACGTCTCAGCTGGAGTCCATCGGCGGGGCGGATGTGGCCGACGCGGAGGTCGGCGAGGTCTGTGGTCTGCTGCTTCCGCCGGGGCATGCATCGCTTCCCGAAAATGATCACATCATTGGCCTGATCGAGTGGGGTTTGACTCGCGATCGGGGTGATCACACGCCCGTGCATTCTGGATGTAATGGCGGACAGCGCTGGAAGTTAGGCTATCGTTTCTTCCATGAAAACTGACTCTCGCAATCTGGGTCGGGCTCGCCGATCCATCCTCGCCGGCGCTGCAGCGCTGAGCGTTGCCCTCTCTACCCTCTCTTCCCTCACCCCTTCTGCCCTAGCTGCTGATGCCGATGCTTCTAGCGCTATTCCGGACGCCGCAGTCCCCGCCGGTCTAGAAGGCAAGCATGTGGCCAAGGCACCTGTGAACAATCCCACCTGTGTCCCCTCCCCGGAGCACCCGAACCCCGTCGTCTTCATCCACGGCACGTCCGATAACTCGACGCGCTGGCAGAAGGCCGCCAACGCTCTATCCAAGGAGGGCTTTTGCACGTGGGCCTTCAACTACGGCAAACCCACGGACGGCAAGCCGAATTTGCTGGGACACTACGCGATGACGGACATCGATGATTCCGCTAAGGAGATCGCTTCGACTATCGACTACATCCTGTCCGTGACGGGCGCAGAGAAGGTCGACCTGGTGGGCCACTCCCAGGGTGGATTGCACTTGAAGAAGTACATCGCGGAGAACGGCAGCGGCGATAAGGTCGGCCGTGCGGTTGGTGTGGCCCCGACTTACCACGGCACCACTCTGGCCGGTATGGATAAGATGCTGCGCCCGATCATTGAGCGGAACCCGAAGCTTGCAGAGTCCGTCGCAGGTAAGGCTGGCGTGCAGCAGCTGGTCGGTTCGGAACTCATCGATCGCTTGAACAAACTGCCGGATACCGACAAGCGCGTGCAGTACACCAACCTCTACTCTTCCGCTGATACCACCGCCACACCGAACAAGACCTCCATGTTGGAATCGATCGACGGTGCGGATGTGGCGAACGTGGAGGTAGGCGCTGCCTGCAAGATCACCATTCCGCCGGCGCACGCTGCCTTACCCCAGCACGATCCAACCATCGGGCTGATCCTGTGGGGCCTGACCCGCGAGGCAGGCGACCACACGCCAACCGCCGAGCACTGCTCTAACCCGGCGCGCGGATCCGCTGCCGGTTCCGCTTCTGGGGCCGCTGCCGGTTCCTAGTCTCGGCTTGTCCCCAGCCGGGCTTGCCAGCCCCGCGGGTGCCACCGCTTGATAGCCGACGTAGACTATGTGGGACTTTCAAACCCCAAGAAGCTTCGAGCGTGAAAGGAGGCGGCGAGCAGTGGCACCCCAGCAGCAGCCGAGTTCCATCCCCACCCCCTACGAGGACCTTCTGCGGGAGATCCTCGAAACGGGCACCCCCAAGGGCGACCGCACCGGCACGGGTACCACCAGCCTGTTTGGCCGCCAGATCCGCTATGACCTCTCCGCAGGCTTCCCGCTGATCACCACCAAGTCGGTCCACGTGAAGTCCGTGGTGGGTGAACTGCTGTGGTTCCTCCGCGGAGATTCCAACGTGCGCTGGCTGCAGGAAAACGGCATTCGCATCTGGAACGAATGGGCCGACGAGAACGGTGACCTGGGGCCGGTCTACGGCGTGCAGTGGCGCAGCTGGCCGACCCCGAACGGACAGCACATCGACCAGATCGCCGGTGCGTTGGAAACTCTGCAGACTAACCCGGACTCGCGCCGCAATATCGTGAGTGCCTGGAATGTCTCGGAACTGGACAACATGGCCCTGCCACCCTGCCACCTGCTGTTTCAGCTATACGTGGCCAACGGCAAGCTGAGCTGCCAGCTGTACCAGCGCAGCGCAGACATGTTCCTGGGCGTGCCCTTCAACATCGCCAGCTACTCGCTGCTGACTCACATGTTCGCCCAGCAGGCGGGGCTAGAGGTCGGCGAATTCATCTGGACCGGCGGCGATTGCCACATCTATGACAACCACGTGGAGCAGGTAAAGCTCCAGCTTTCCCGCGATGCCCGCCCGTACCCACAGCTGCAGCTGAACAAGGCTGCGGACATGTTCTCCTACGACTTCTCCGATATCGAGTTCACCGGCTACGACCCACACCCGGTGATCAAGGCAAAGGTGGCCGTATAAATGACTTCCAACAACCAACCCCACCGCCCGACCGGCTACGAGCCGGGCGACTACCCGGAACTCACCGCCGCCGCGGTCAGCTATGCCCTAGAGGCCAAGGGGATTTCCCGCGATCAGGTGGAGATCGGCATGATCTGGGCGCAAACCACCGCCGGTGTGATCGGCGATGGCGCGGACATGCCCTGGTATCTGCCGGAGGACCTGAAGCACTTTAAGAACGCCACCACCGGCTACCCCGTCGTCATGGGGCGCACCTCCTGGGAAGCGCTCGACGATGGCTTCCGCCCGCTGCCGGGGCGCACGAACTATGTGATCACTCGGCAGGATGACTATGACGCCCCCGGTGGCATCATCGAGCCTTCGATCCCGAGTGCCCTGGCGAACGCCGCGGAGCAGATCCTCAACGAGTTGAAAGACAGCGCTAGCGCTGAGGGCACTGCAGACGAGCGCACCCCCACCGTATGGGTACTAGGTGGCGGCCAGGTGTACGCCCAGTGCATGCCCGTGGCTGATCGCATCGTCATCACGGAGATCGACATGGAGGCCCCCGAGCGCTTCCAGGTGTACGCACCTCTGGTGCCCACCGAAGAGTTCGAAGAGCACGCCGAGGAGTGGCAGGAATCGCTAAAGGGCCACCCGGTCGACCAAGAGGTCAATCCCGAGCAGCCCCTGCGTTACCGCTTCTGCACCTGGACGCGGCGCTAGTCAACTAGCTCCGCGCTCTAGCGCGTGGCCAGGTCCGCGCCGTAGCGCGCAGCTAACTACACGCTGTAGTACAGCTCGAACTCCTTCGGGCTTGGTCCCTGGCGCAGCGGCTGGATCTCCAGCTCGTACTTCAGGCGCACATAGGCCTGCAGGAAGTCCTCGTCGAAGACTCCCCCGGCGGTCAGGAAGTCGTGGTCTTCCTCCATGGCCGTCAGGGCGGCCTCCAGCGAGTGTGGCACCTTCGGAACCTTCTTTGCCTCCTCAGGCGGCAACTCGTAGAGGTCCTTATCTGTCGGCTCGCCCGGCTCAATGCGGTTCAGAATGCCGTCCAGCCCCGCCATCAGCTGGGCTGCGAAGCCCAGGTAGGGGTTCGAGGACGGGTCCGGCGCACGGAACTCAATACGCTTGGCCGCAGGGCTATCGCCGGTCAGCGGAATGCGGATGGCGGCCGAGCGGTTGGACTGCGAATAGGCCAAGTTGACGGGTGCCTCGAAGCCGGAATATAGGCGTCGATAAGAGTTAACGGTGGGGTTCGTAAAGGCGAGCACCGCCGGGGCGTGGTGCAACAGACCACCGATGTAATAGCGCGCCATGTCGGAGAGCCCCGCATAGCCCGTCTCGTCGTAGAACAGCGGCTTGCCGTCCTTCCACAGCGACTGGTGGGCATGCATGCCACAACCGCCATCGCCGGCCAGCGGCTTCGGCATGAAGGTGGCGGTTTTGCGGTGCTGCTCGGCGGTGTTCTTCACCACGTACTTGAAAGTCTGCAGGTCGTCCGCGGCGGCCAGCAGGGTATCGAAGCGATAGTTGACCTCCTGGATGCCGCCGGTGGCGACCTCGTGGTGGAAGCGCTCGATCTCGAAGCCGACCTTCTCCAGGTTGTACGCAATATCGTCGCGCACCGGGATGGTCTTGTCGTACGGGGCGACTGGGAAGTAGCCGTCGTTGATGCGGATCTGGTTACCGCGGTTCGGCGAGCCGTCCATCATCGTCTCCTCGCCGGAGCGCCACCACCCCTCGTCCGAATCCACGCGGTGGAAGGACATGTTGGTGTCGGAGGCGTATTGGACGGAATCGAAGACGTAGAACTCCGCCTCCGCACCGATCGAGCAGGTGTCCGCCACGCCGGTTTCCTTCAGGTAGTTCTCCGCCTTGCGCGCGATGGTGCGCGGGTCGCGGCGGTACGGCTGGCGAGTCAGCGGATCTTGCACGAAGAACTGCATGTTCAGCGTGGGGTGCTCGCGAAACGGATCCACGTAGGCGGTCGTCGGATCCGGGATCAGCGCCATGTCCGACTTATCCACGGTGGAGAAGCCGGGGATGGAGGAGCCGTCGAAGGCGAAGCCGTCCTCCGCCGCCTTGGGAGTTAGCTCGCGCGCCGGGACAGTCAGCCCATGTTCCAGGCCGAACATGTTGGTAAAGCGAATGTCCAGGTAGCGAATGTTTTCCGACTTAATGAAGTCGATGACCTGGTCGATGTTTTTGAACTCCATGGTTCGTTCAGGCTCCTAGGTTAGCTCCGGGGTATCCCAGAGGTTAAGCGTGGTGCCGATGCCCTTCTCCAGGGCGTTTTCGTACACCTCGGTGGCCCAGGAAACGTCCTCGACGGGCATGCCGCCAATGGAGTAGAAGAAGATCTGCTCGTCGTTCTCGCGGCCTGGGGTCTTACCCGCGGCGATGGCACCGATGTTGTGCAGCTTCTCCTTCGGCAGGGTGCCTTCCTCGACCATGTCCCACCAGCGGTTACCGGGGATTCCCAGCAGGCGTTCGTAGGTGACGTCCGGGCCGTTTTCCTGGAACCATTCCTTGTACAGGCCGTCGTAGTCCAGCACCAGGTTGGATTCTTCGGACTTGATGAAGTCGTCATCGAAGCGGGCCGCTGCGGGGCACAGCACCAGCGCGCCGGGCTTGAGCCACTCGCGCTTGAAGTACGGGAAGGCCTGCGGGCCGTCCGGGGAGGTGGAGGTGCCGGCGATCAGGATGTCGCTGCCCTCGATGGCCTCTTGCTCGCTGTCGACGACCTGCACGTCCAGGTTCTCGAAGCGGTCGCGGATCCACTGTGCTGCCTTTTCGGTGGAACCAGCGCTGCGGCCCTTGATCTTTACGGTCTTGATGCTGGGGCGCTGGGTGATGGAGGAGGCCAGGATGGTGCGGGACATGACGCCCGGTCCGATGATGCCTACGGTCTCTGCGTTCTCTACGGCGAGGTGCTTGACGCCCACAGCCGGAACCGCACCAGTGCGGTACGCAGACAGCAGGTTGGCCGACATGATGGCCTTCGGGGCGCCGGTGACGGCATCGTTGAGGACAAACACGTGGATGGAGCGTGGCAGGTCTGCGGCGCGGTTCTCGGCGTTCGAGCCGTACCACTTCACGCCAGCGCCCTTGAACCGGCCGCCAAGGTAGGCGGGCATAGCCATGAAGCGACGGTCGGGGCCGTTGGCGGGCATGCCCTCATGCTCGGGGTTGTCGGGGAAGTTGACCTGGGCGCCGTGGGAATTTCCGGAAGCGCCGGCCATGCGGTAGTCGCCCTTATCCAGAAGGATCAGGGTTTCTTCCATGACGTCGACGCAACGAGCAGAGTCCGTCACCCCCGCTTCAATCATGTCGGGCTCGGAAAGCCACAGGAAGTCGATGCTGGTGTCGGTAGAGCCGGTGGACTGGGTCATCGGCGAAATCTCTCCTCGAAGATTCTCGATTAGTTGGATCTGAAATTTTCTAGATCAAATAACGCGCTGGGGCGCTAGCCGCAAGCGCTGTACGCTCCGGTTTTTGGAAACCGGTACATCTTCAACGATACAAACCCGCGCGAATATTTTAATGAAACAACGTTTTCAATACGGTCGAGCAAACCTATGAGTCTGGCAAACCCCCTGGGCTTCATATAAATAATTAAGCAAGATATACGGCCAATTTTTCACCCCCAAATGGGTAACCGCCCCGAAGGCGGCCACCCGCACCTCACTCAGTCGCAGTTAGTCCTGCGATGCTTTCCGGCCCCTTACCGCAACGACCAGCGCCACAATGTAGGACAAGATCGCACCCACAAAACTGAGCAGACAAAGCACTTCAGATACTTTGTTCGCTTGCCGCCCGACAAGCACCGTGAACATAGATTTCGTCCCATGGTCGGTATCGTCGAAGTCCACCAGGAAGAAGCCAGTTAGAACTAGGAACGTGCTGACGATAATGAGAGCCCACGACTCTCTCCAGTCGAAGACCTTGTGCGACACTCCCGAAGAATCTTCCGCGTCGATGCGCACGGGAACCTTCCAGAGAGCGTAAAGCGCAACAGCGAATACAAACGAGAGGGGGATGGTCACGAGCATGTACCACCCAAGGGCGCCGAAGAGCATGCGCCCCACCCCGAGGAACGCCGCCGAGCCAAGGACCATCACTAGAGCTAGGAAGGTGTCTAACTGAAAGCCTTTCAGATTCATACCCGCCGAGCTTAACTGAATTCCGCACCCCCTTAGGGTTGCAAAACAAAAAGCGCCCCAGAGAGGAATCGAACCTCCGACACCGGCTTTAGGAGAGCCGTGCTCTATCCACTGAGCTACTAGGGCAGTCGCACGGAAACCGTGCGAGGTACATAATACAAGCCCGTCAACGCTCCCCGTTAACCAGCCCTTTTGGTCACCGCACCCCAGTCCCTCAGCGCTCCGGAACGTGTGGGCATCCCTATCAAAGAACCCCCACACCGCACCCGCCGCGAGGCTACGATTGAGAAGCATGGGCGAAGCAGTATCTAAAGATACCTACACACCGAAACAACGCACCCGCTTCCGAGAGCGCCTCAACGCCGAGCTCGAGGTCTTCGACAAGCACCTGCAGAACGCAGATTTCATCAGCCAAGGCACCATCGGCCTGGAGCTAGAGATGAACCTCGTCGGCGACGACATGCAGCCCAAGCGCTGCAACGTCGGCGTGCTGGAGAAGCTGGAGGAAACCCACCCGGGCGAATACCAGTCCGAGATCGGCTCCTTCAACGTGGAGATGAACCATCCCCCGCTGGCCATCACCGGTCGCGGGCTGGAACAGCTGCAGGAAGGCCTCGACGAGCGTCTGCGCGCGGTGCAGAAGGCCGCCAAAGAACTCGGCTCCCACGCCGTGATGATCGGCACGCTGCCTACCCTGACCACCGACTTCCTCAGCGATCCTGCCTGGATCACCGACGAAAACCGCTACAAGGCTCTCAACAACGCCATCCTCGAATCCCGCGGCGAGCTGGTCCGCATCGAACTCGAAGGCGCCCTGCCCGGTCGGGTGCTCGGCACCGTCGATTCCTATAGGCACGACTTCGAGGACATCGCGCCGGAATCCGCCTGCACCTCCATGCAGCTGCACCTGCAGATCGCGCCGAACCTCTTCGCCAACGCCTGGAACGCCTCCCAAGCCATCGCGGGTGTGCAGGCGGCGCTCAGCGCCAACTCCCCACTGTTCGTCGGGCACAAGCTCTGGCACGAATCACGCATCCCCGTCTTCGAGCAGGCCATCGACACGCGCACGGCAGAGCTCGTCAACCAGGGCGTGCGCCCGCGCGTGTGGTTCGGCGAACGATGGATCACCAGCGTATTCGACCTCTTCGAGGAAAACGGTCGCTACTTCTCCCCTCTCCTACCCGAGGATCGCCTGGAGGCCGGCACACCCATCATGTCCGGCGACAGCCCCGGCCTGCACTACATGAACCTGCACAACGGCACGATCTGGCGCTGGAACCGCCCGATCTATGACCCGAACTTGGAACTCTCCCACATCCGCGTGGAAAACCGCCTGCTGCCCGCCGGCCCCACCACCGCCGACATCGTCGCGGACGCCGCCTTCTACTACGGGCTCGTCAAGTTCTTGGGCACGCAAAATCGCCCCGTGTGGTCGCGGCTTTCTTTTGAGGACGCCCACAGTAACTTCCTCGCCGGCGCCCGCGAAGGGCTGCGCGCCAGCATGCGCTGGCCGCGTGTAGGGACCGTGCCGGTTCGGGAGTTGATTACCGAGCACCTACTCGACCAAGCCCGCGAGGGATTGGAACTGCTGGACGTGGATTCCGAACTGATCGACACGTACCTGGGGATCATCGAAGGCCGCGCCCGCAGCGGACAAAACGGTGCAACATGGCAGCTGGATACCTTGAACCGGCTGGCCCCGAATAGCGAACCGGAATCCGCGGAACGCGCCGAGGCGCTGGCCACCATGATGCAGCGCTACCTCGCTAACCAGGCCAGCGGCCAGCCGGTGCACACCTGGTCGGTGGAAGGCCGCGGCTAGAACAGCTGGGATTTAGCGGCCTCTGAACTGCGGCGCGCGTTTCTCGGCGCGAGCCCGGCGCGCCTCCTGCACGTCCTCGCTGGCCCAGATGTCCACCATCATCTGCTGCAGCTCCGCATCCGCGTGCATGTCCGGGCTGTTGAACACGCGCTTCGAATGCTCCATGGACAGCGGAGCCTGGCGCGCCACCCGATGCGCGAGGGCGGTGGCATTCGGGGTGGCGTCATCAAGAACCACAGAAAAACCCGTTGCCCGGGCTTGTTCGGCACCTACCCGGGCACCCGCCAAGAACACATTGCGGGCCAGCGCGCCGCCCATCAGCTCGCGGGCGCGGGCGTGGGTCCACAGATCCAGGGCGAAACCGTGCTCGGCGACAGGCGCCCAGCAGGCACCCTCGTCGGCGAATACGCGCAGGTCACAGGCCAAAGCAATCTGGCAGCCCGCGCCGACCGCCGGGCCGTGAATATCGGCGATCACCGGCACCGGGGTGGTCTGGATGGCCGAGAGCATGTCCTCCATGGCGGACCAAAAATCATCGGCGTACACGCCACCCGAAAGGTCCGCCCCGGCGCAGAAAACGGGACCCTCGCCGCGGATCAAGATGGCACGCACCCCGGCGGCAGTGTGGGCGCGGACGGCCTCGGCGACGGCGGTGGCGATGGCGGCGTTGAGGGCGTTGCGCTTCTCCGGGCGGTTTAGGGTGATCACGCCGACCTGCGGGGCGGCGGCATTGCTTGCACTACCAGCATCGCTTGCACTACTGGCATCCCTTGCTTTGGCTGCCCCGACGGTCTCGAGATGGGTGATGACGTGCCCTGCGCTCATGGCTAGCAATGTACCGCAGGGGCGGTGCCATACGCGGGTGTTTCGCGGTAACCCGCGCGGAGTTTCCCTAGCCCTCTAGGCCGGCGTGGAAGGTCAGCGGATCACCGCCGATGCGGCCGTCCTCCACGTCCAGAGCCTCGATGGCGGAGACCTCGTCAGCGGAAAGCTCAAAACCGAAGACGTCGAAGTTCTGGCGCACGCGCTCCACCTTGGAGGAACGCGGGATCACCACGTCTCCCCGCTGAATGTGCCAGCGGATAATGGCCTGTGCCACGCTCACGCCATGCTCGGCGGCGATCTTCGCGATGGTCGGATCGGTCAGGTTCTGCCCCTGCCCCAGCGGCGACCAAGCTTCGGTGACGATTCCGCGGTCGCGGTTGTCCGCGCGCTGCTCAGCCTGGCTAAAGCCCGGGTGGATCTCAATCTGGTTCACAGCCGGGGTGTGGCCGGCCTGCTTCAAGGCATCCAGTGCCTCGGGGTAGAAGTTGCACACGCCGATGCTGGTAGCACCACCGGACTGCTGGATCTCCGCCATAGCGTCGTATGCCTGCACGAACTTGTCGGCCTTCGGGCACGGCCAGTGCAGCAAATAAAGGTCCGCATAATCCATCCCCAGCTTCTTCTGAGATTCCGCGAAAGCCTCCTTGCCACGCGCCTGGTCGGCGTTCCAGAGCTTGGTGGTGATGAACAGCTCTTCGCGCTGCACATCCCCTGCCTTCACTGCGTCAGCTACGGCACGGCCCACGGCTTCCTCATTACCGTAGATCGCGGCGGTATCGATGTGGCGGTAGCCGGTCTCGATCGCGGCGCGCACCGAGGTGTACGTGTCCTCGTCGCTCAACTGCCAGACGCCCAGCCCCAGCTGCGGAATGGTCTTGCCGTCGTTCATTTCAAGGGTCGCTACTGCATCGTTCTTTTCGCTCATGGCCTCTTTTGTACGCCACCTAGCTCGTTCTCGCGACGGCGCTGTTAAAAACTTCTTCGCCGACCTAATCCTTTCGCATGTGAGACAATATTCAGGATCCTTCTTATTCGATCAAGGGTTCACGTTGTAAAGACTCACAAGGAATATATGGAAGCTCTCTATATCAACAACCTCAATAAGAGTTACGGGGACCACCAAGTCCTCCACGACATGACACTCCAGGTACAGCCTGGTGAAATGTACGGTTTCGTAGGCTCCAACGGCGCCGGCAAATCCACCACCATGCGCATCGCACTGGGGGTGCTCGCGGCGGACAGCGGCGAGGTGCTTCTGGGGGATCGGCCGATCGACGATGATCTGCGCCGCCGCATTGGCTACATGCCGGAAGAGCGCGGTCTGTACGCGAAGGAGAAGATCGGTGACCAACTGCGCTTCTTCGCCCGCCTCCACGGCTTGAGCGACAAAGCGGCTCGGAAGAACGCAGAAGGCCTGCTGGAACAGCTCGGCCTGGCCGAGCGCTCGGACGACAAGCTGGAGGAGCTGTCGCTGGGTAACCAGCAGCGCGTCCAGCTGGCGGCCTCGCTGATCCACGATCCGGAGTTGCTGATCCTGGACGAGCCTTTCTCCGGCCTGGATCCCGTAGCCGTGAACGTCATGAGCGACCTGCTTGTCGAGCGCTGCAACGCAGGCGTGCCGGTGCTGTTTAGCTCCCACCAGCTCGATCTGGTGCAGCGCCTGTGCGACCGCGTGGGCATCATCGCCACGGGACGCATGAAAGCCGAAGGCACCGTCGACGAGCTGCGTACCCGCGGCCCCATCGTCTACGAGGTGCGCACTCCGGCGCGCGGCTGGTACCCCCAGGGCACCCGCTTGGTAGAGGACTTTGGCGAGGGCGTGCTGCTCGAGGCCGAAACTACGGACCTGGATCAGCAGATCCTGCAGGCTGCGATGGCTGTCGGCCCGGTCCACTCGTTCTCCCGCCGTATCCCGCACCTTGCAGAGCTCTTCCAGGAGGTCGTCGAATCATGAGTTATTCTTCCCCGAACACCATCGCCACCGTCGCCAAGCGCGAGATCCAGGTGGCCTCCCGCAGCAAGGCGATCATGTTCTCCTTGATTGTCGTCATCGCCGTCATGCTCATCGGCGTGTTTGCCGGCGCATGGTTCGCCAACAAGGACGACGACAACGAAACCCCGAAGCTCGGCCTTGTGGGGATTGAGAAGGAGTTTATTGACGCCGCCCCAGCCTCCACCGAAGGTGCCTCAGAGGGGACTGAAGGTTCCGGTGGCGTGGAGGCGGAAACCGTGGCCTCCCGCGATGAGGCTTCCTCTAAGGTGACTGACGAGGACCTCGATGCAGCCCTGGTGAAAACTGATTCGGGCTACGAATTGCTCGCGGAAGGAAAGCCCGACCCCGCGATCCTCAGCACTGTTAGCGCTGCGATCAATGCGCACGCGCAATCCGAAGCGCTAAACAAGGTGGGAGTTTCCCCCGAGGAGTTCGCCGACGCCACGCCCTCCGTGCAGCTGGAGACCGTGGACTTGAAGGCAGATGACGCGATGGAGGCCAACGGGCCGCAGATTGTCACCGCCATGGTCGGCGTGATGCTGATGGCCTACTTCATCATCCTCTTCGCCGCGAACGTCGGCGGGCGCATCACGGAGGAGAAGTCCTCGCGCGTGGTGGAGATCATCCTGGCTTCCGCCCGCCCGATGGATTTCCTGGCTGGCAAGATCATCGGCAACACTATCTTCGGTTTCATCGGCACCGCAATCATCCTGGTCATCGGCGCGGTTGCAGTTTCCGTCTCCGGGCTGTTGGGGGACGTGGACTTCGACTACACAGTGGTGGCTCTGATGCTGCTGGCCTTCTGCATCGGCATGCTGTTCTTCGGCAGCCTGTACGCGGCAGCGGGCTCTCTAGTTTCCCGTACGGAGGATCTGCAGTCCACCCAGGCTCCGATCCTGCTGTTCATTATGGGTATGACCTACGCCCCACTGTTCGGCCTCAGCAACATGGAATCGACGTTTATGCAGGTGCTGGGCTGGGTGCCGCCGTTTAGCCTGACGGTCGCCCCGATGAACATGGCGGCGGGCACGATGAGCCTGCCGCAGGTTCTGCTGAGCTTCCTCATCGCCACCGTTGCGACGGTTCTGGTGATTCTGCTGGTGGCCCGCGTCTACCGCAATTCCATTCTGAACAACGGTAAGAAGATGAGCTGGGCCAAGGCGCTGAAGGGCGCCTAGCGCCTTAGTTCACGGCGATCAGGTCGATAATGAAGACCAGCGTGCGGCCAGACAGCTGGTGCCCCATACCGGCCGGACCGTACGCCTTCTCCGGGGGAATAGTCAGCTTGCGGCGACCACCGGCGCGCATGCCCGGGATGCCCTCCTGCCAGCCCTCGATCAGGCCGGAGAGGGGGAACTCGATGGACTCACCGCGATCCCAGGAAGAGTCGAACTCCTCGCCGGTCTCGAAGTCCACGCCCACGTAGTGCACCTCAACCATGCCGCCCGGCACGGCCTCTGCACCCTCGCCGACCACCAAATCTTCAATCACCAGGTCCTGCGGGGCGGGGCCATTCGAGAGGTCGATCTGCGGTTTGCTCATGGGAAGTCTCCTTTGAAAACTGATAGCTTCTCGAACCCCCACCCTAGCAAAACGCGAAACACCCCCTTGGGGGCATACGCATTGCGTAGCCAGCCCAAGGGGGCGTCACCAAAAAGGGTTTAGAGCTTGCGCGCACCCTCGCCGGTGTAGATCTGGCGCGGACGGTTGATCTTCGCGGTCGGATCGTTGACCTGCTCCAGGTAGTGAGCGATCCAGCCCGGCAGGCGGCCCATGGCGAACAGGACGGTGAAGAAGTCCGTCGGGAAGCCCATGGCGCGGTAGATCAGGCCAGTGTAGAAGTCAACGTTCGGGTAGAGCTTGCGGGAGATGAAGTAATCATCAGCCAGCGCGATCTCTTCCAGCTTCATAGCCAGATCCAGCAGGTGGTCGCCACCCAGGTGATCCAGGATCTCGTGTGCGGACTCCTTGACGATGGCCGCGCGCGGGTCGTAGTTCTTGTAGACGCGGTGGCCGAAGCCCATCAGCTTAACGCCCGGCTCCTTGTTCTTCACGCGGTTCATGAACTCGGTAGCGTCGCCACCGTTAGCGTGGATCTCCTCCAGCATCTCCAGAACGGCCTGGTTAGCACCACCGTGCAGCGGACCGGACAGTGCGTTGATACCTGCGGCGATGGAGACGAACATGTTGGCCTGGGAAGAACCAACCATGCGGACGGTGGAGGTGGAGCAGTTCTGCTCGTGGTCAGCGTGCAGGATCAGCAGCTTGTCCAGAGCCTTGGTGACCACCGGGTCGTCCTCGAAAGGCTCGGTCGGGTAGCCGAACATCTGGCGCAGGAAGTTCTGGCGCGCGTTCATGGAGTTATCCGGGTACATGTACGGCTTGCCCTTGGAAGCGCGGTAAGCGTAAGCAGCCAGCATCGGCACCTTCGCCATCAGGCGGTAGGTGTTCAGCTTCTGGTGATCCGGATTCAGCGGATCCAGGGAGTCCTGGTAGTAGGTGGACAGAATGTTCAGGGAGGAAGCCAGAACGCTCATCGGGTGAGCGTCGCGCGGGAACACGCGGAACTGCGCCTTGAAGTCCTCATCCAGCAGGGTGTGGTTGCGGATGTTGGTGTTGAACTCCTCTGCCTGCTCCTTGTTCGGCAGTTCACCGTTGATCAGCAGGTAGGAAACCTCGTTGAAGGTTGCGTTGTTAGCCAGGTCGGCGATGTCGTAGCCGCGGTAACGCAGGATGCCGTTTGCACCGTCGATGTAGGTGATAGCGGACTTGGTGGAACCGGTGTTCACGTAGCCGGGATCCAGGGTGGTCAAGCCGGTTTCTGCCAGCATCTTACCCAGTGCAACACCGTCGTTACCTTCGGTGGCGTGGACAATGTCCATCTCGTACTCTCCACCTGGGTAGTGGAGAACGGCCTTGTCCTGATTATCAGTAGCCATTGACATCCCTTTCTGAAATGTTCACGTGCCTGCCCGCAGCGAATGTTGTAGCGATTACTTTTGGTAGAAGCTTGCGCCGGCACCGATGGAGCGGAACACAGATTCACGGTTTCATTTGTAAATTGTAGCCGCTTTAGGGCTTCCCCGTATGGCGTTACTTGCATAGTTAGGCCCACGGGGGGATACGGCACACTGTAGTGCCTATGTGACGCGCATGACAGACTGCCTAGCTTAAGCGGGGGTAAAACACAGTCTCACCACCCGCGATTCTTATATTTTTGACACCTTTAGGCCAAGCGGTCCGCGCGAGGGTCTACCCTATAAAGTCAAGCGCAAAAAATACGAGCGATCAGAGGGAAAGATGAACGCACCTGCCAACGACCTAAACACCCTGCCCACCATCCCCGCGGAGTTCATTCCCGCCGATGGCCGCTTCGGCTGTGGCCCGTCCAAGGTTCGCCCAGCCCAGCTGCAGGCAATCCAAGACAACGCAGCCATCCTGGGCACCTCCCACCGCCAGGCTGGCGTGAAGGACGTCGTCGGCTCCGTACGCGAGGGTCTGTCCCAGCTGTTCAACCTGCCGGAGGGCTACGAGATCGTTCTCTCCCTGGGTGGCGCCACCGCTTTCTGGGATGCCGCTTCCTTCGGCCTGATCCGCAGCAAGTCGGCGCACCTGACCTACGGCGAGTTCTCCTCCAAGTTCGCCAGCGTCTCCAAGAAGGCCCCATGGCTGGACGAGCCGCAGATCGTCGCGGGCGAGCCGGGCACCGCTCCGTCCCCGAGCGAGCTGGATGGAACCGATGCCGACCTGATCGGCTGGGCGCACAACGAGACCTCCACCGGCGCAATGGTTCCGGTCACCCGCCCGAAGGCAGCTTCGGACGACACTCTGGTCGCCATCGATGCAACCTCCGGCGCCGGCGGCCTGCCCGTCGACCTCAACGAGGCCGATGTCTACTACTTCAGCCCGCAGAAGTGCTTCGCCTCTGACGGTGGCCTGTGGCTGGCAGCCTTCTCCCCTGCCGCCCTGGAGCGTGTGGAAGAGATCGCCGCTTCCGACCGCTACATCCCGGCCTTCCTGGATCTGAAGACCGCCGTGGATAACTCCCGCAAGAACCAGACCTACAACACCCCGGCCGTCGCTACCCTGCTGATGCTGGACGACCAGGTGAAGTGGATGAACGCCAACGGTGGCTTGGACGGCATGGTGGCTCGCACCACCGAGTCCTCCAAGACCCTGTACAGCTGGGCCGATGCCCGCGCAGAGGCCACCCCGTTCGTGCAGGATGCGAATGCCCGCTCCCTCGTTGTCGGCACCATCGACTTCGACGAGAACATCGACGCCGCCAAGATCGCCAAGATCCTGCGCGCCAACGGCATTCTGGATACCGAGCCTTACCGCAAGCTGGGCCGTAACCAGCTGCGTATCGGCATGTTCCCGGCCATCGACCCGGAGGATGTCAAGAAGCTGACCGGCGCTATCGACTTCATCCTCGACGGCGGCCACGCTACCAAGTAAGGCACTATCCAGTTACTGTTTCGCCATCATCTAGCGACTGAATCCGCTCACCCTCCAACCGAGCTTTTAGCTAAGGTTGGAGGGTGATGTTAATAACACCGCCGTCATTTGCCGCATCATCCGTCAGGAGGCCACGTTGCAAGAGCTGAAATTTGTCGTCGCCGATAGCGATGCCTCGTCGCTCGTGCTGCGCGCCGTTGACCCCGCCGTCGGCGGCCCCATCGCCGAGTACTTTCTGCCCGTCACCGACGAGTTGCGCTCCTTTCTTAATGACGCCCCCACGGCCAGCGCGGACAGCGCTTCCGTAGAAGCCGAGGGCGATGCTCGCTCCGGGGCATCCGAAGGTTCCGACACGGCCAGCACGGCCAGCACCACCAGCACGTCCAGCCCTGGCGGCTCTACCGACGCCGCCACGGATCCCGCAGAGGCACACCGCGAGGAGGAGCAAGCGGCAACCCGCGCTGAGGAGGAAGCGGTGGAGGCCGAGGTGGCGTCGCTGTTCCAGGGGCGCGGACAGGACCGCCCTAACGCGCGTCCGCACCGCACCCGGATCTCCATGTCCCCGCGCGTGATCCAGGATCGCATCCGCCACGGCGCTACCGTCGCCGAACTGGCAGACGAGGCGGACACGGACGAGTCCCGCATCGAGCCCTACGCCTGGCCGATCCTGCAGGAGCGCGCACGCATCGCGGAGCTCGCGCACGCGGCGCTGCCGGTGAACGGAGACGGTGTATCGAACCAACCCCTGTGGGAGGTTCTGGCGACGGCTCTGGCGGCGCACGGGGAGTCTCTTTCGGACGCCGAGTGGGATGCCTACCAGAACTCCACCAAGCAGTGGATCGTCACCGTATCCTGGGAAAAGGACGCCGCCGGGCGCACCAACACGCACGTCGCGGAATTCATCATCGAGCTGCGCGGCTCGGAGAAGGCGCTGGCACACCCGCACAACAGCATCGCTGGCGACCTGGTGAACCCGCGCTACGGACAGCCGGTGCGCAGCGTTTCCCCGGTGACTCCCCTGCTGCACCCAACGCAGGATCCCGAGGAACAGTACTGGGAGGACGACCAGGCCGATCAGAACCAACAGAGCGACCGATCCGCTGGGTCTCGGGCTCCTGGGGCTCCCGGGGAGCCCGCCACGCAGGGCACTCCCCCCGCCGGCGACGATTCCCCTGCGGAGCGGGGCGACCGCGGCGATAATGAATTCCTAATGCACCCCGACGCAAAGGCTGCGAAGCCGAAGCGGAAGCGCAAGGCCGTCACCCCGCACTGGGAGGACGTCCTGTTGGGTGTGCGCACCAACCCCAAGAAGAAGAACTAGGCGATAGAAGGAGCCACAGCTGTGACCCTGGTGACCCTTTGGTTTGTGAATGCTGCCAACCCCAGCACCGTGGTGAACCAGGAGCATAAGGTCGACCGTGGCTTCGCCCGCAAGTACCTGGCACAGCTGAATCCGGCCTGGCCGCTGACGCACATCGGTGATTTCGACATGACCCGCAGTGCAACCCCTGGCACCGATGAGTTCTACATCGGTGGCTACCCGGGGCTATCGGTAGTGCAGACGGTAATCCCCGACCTGCGGAAGCTCTCCGAACTGCCGGAGCGCTACCGCACGCTAGTCAGTGCGGCCGACGTGTACGCCTCCTGCGTGGTGGCGGACCCGGAAACCGCGGCCTCGACGAAGCCCGGGGATGGTGGGGATCCGGCTTCCAAGGAGGTCGACGAAACCTTTGGGGGCTTCGCCCACTGGTCGGGCGGCCAGCTCAAGCGCTCTTTCTGCGCCACCCGCGAGACCGTGTTCGAGGACATCGGCCTGCCTGGCGAGTTCGAGGCCGACTACTGGGCCGGCAACACCGAGGCCAGCGGCATCCAACTGCCTTTCATCCCCGCGGAGCTGGCTGCCGCGGCCATCGAGGCCTGGCTGGGCTTTTCCGTCTGCGCCTCCGGCCCGGCTTTGCCCATTGCCGCCTTCGCCGTCGACGGCCGGCCGGAGGCGAAGTCCTCCGAGTACGACGGTCTAACGCATGGACGCCCCAAGCCGGACGACATGGTCTCCGTCTACGACGACGAGCAAGGCTACGACGATTACGCCGCCCCGTCCCGCGAAAGCGAACCCAGCGGAGCCGAGGTGGCCAAGAACCTGCTGAGCTCCCTGGGCCAGGGGGCTCGCAAGGGGCTTTCCGCTGGGTTGAAGGGGCTACGCGGAGCCTCCAAAAAGATCGGCGACGAGGTGCGCCGCCGCACCGGCGGGGAGTAGCTCCCCGCTTAGCGCACCGCCTCGTAGAAGGCGATGGCAGCCGCCGTGGCCACGTTCAGCGAATCGGTTCCGCGGGCCATCGGGATGCTGGCGCGCACATCCGCGGCGCGCATGGCGTGCTCCGTCAGGCCGGGTCCCTCCGCGCCAACCATCACCGCCACTTTCTTCCCCCGTCCCCGGGCGGCCTCCGTGGCCTCACGCAGCGTGACGTCCCCCGCTGGCGTGAGCGCCACCACCTCGTATCCGCGCCTCTGCAGCAGCTCCAGATCCCGCTGCCAGGTGGTCGTCGTACCGGGGAACCTCGCCCACGGCAGGCGCAAGACGTGGCCCATGGAGACACGCACACTGCGCCGGTACAGCGGATCGGCGGTGGCCGCGCCGAACAGCACGGCATCCACGTTGAGCCCCGCTGCGTTGCGGAAAATGGAGCCGATATTCTCGTGGTCCCCCACGCCCTCCAGCACGGCGATCACTCCGCTGGCTTCGGGGTTTTCCTCCAAGCGGTCCAGCACCGCCTCCACGGCGCTGGTTCCTGCGTCCCCTGTGGCAGCGCTCGTCGGCAGTCGATCCGCCGACGCGACCAGTCCCCTGTGCATATCAAAGCCCGCGACTTCCTTCAAGACCTCGCGGGAAACCTCAAACACGGAAAAGGTGGCGTCATCACCAGAAAGAAAGCAAGACAGCTCCTCCTCGATCGCCCGCAGCTTCCCCGGGAACCCCACGACCGCGCGGGTCGGATAGGGGCTGGCCAGCAGGCGCGGGACGACCAAGGTGCCCTCGGCGATGATCAGCTGCTCGCCGGACTTCTTGTCGGAAGCGTTGAGGTTCCGAAAGTCATCCAGGCGCGGGTCGCGCGGGTCATCGATCCGAATGGGCGAAAAGTCGGCCATGGTTAGCCTCGCAGCAGATCCATCACCGGATCGGCGGCGAAGTAGACCACGAACATCGCAGCCACCAGGTACAGCAGCGGGTGGACCTTCTTTGCACGGCCGCCAACCAGCGCCATGGCGACGTAGGTGATGAAGCCCACGCCGATGCCGTTGGCGATGGAGTAAGTAAACGGCATGACCACGATGGTCAGGAAGGCCGGCAGGGCAATGTCGAAGCGCGTGAAGTCAATGTCCTTAATCTGCGCCATCATCATCGCACCCACGATCACCAGGACCGGTGCGGCGGCCTCGATCGGCACGACCTCGTACAGCGGGGTGAAGAACATCGCCAGGATGAACAGCAGGCCGGTGACCACGTTGGCCAGGCCCGTGCGGGCGCCGTCGGCGATACCCGCCGCGGAATCCACGAATACAGTGTTCGAGGAACCGGAGACCGAGCCACCGACGATCGCGCCGCCGCCCTCGACGATCAGGGCCGTGCGCAGGTTCGGCAGGCGATCTTCCTCATCCATCAGCTGAGCCTGCTTGCCCAGCGCGGTCATGGTTCCCATAGCGTCGAAGAAGTTCGCCAACACCAGGGTGAAGATCAGCATGCAGGCAGCAAGTACGCCCACGCGGGTGAAAGCGCCGAACAGATCCACGGCGCCAACCAGGGAAAGATCCGGCATACCGCCCAGGGAATCCGGGCTCTGCGGCACCGCCAGGTTCCAGCCTGCCGGGTTCGGCTCGCCGTCAACGAAGGATGGGCCGGTGTGGGTGATTGCCTCCACGATCATGGCGATGATGGTGTTGGCGACGATACCGATGAACAGGCCACCGCGGACCTTGCGGACAACCAGGGTGCCGCAGATCAGCAGACCGATGATGAAGACGAACGTGGGCCAAGAGGCAATTGAGCCGTTAATGCCCAGGCCAACCGGGACGGTCGTGCCCGCGGCATCCGGAATGCGGCGAACGAAGCCGGAGTCCACCAAGCCGATCATCGCAATGAACAGGCCGATGCCCACGCCGATTGCCGCCTTCAGCGAGCTGGGGATCGAGTTAAACACGGCCTCGCGGAAGCCCGTGATGGCCAACAGCACAATGAGAACACCGTCAATAACCACCAGGCCCATGGCCTCCGGCCAGGTCAGCCCTTCTGTGCCGACGAAGGTGACCGCCACCAGGGTGTTAATGCCCAGACCAGCGGCGATGCCGAAGGGATAGCGGGCGATGATGCCGAAGGCGATGGTCATTACGCCCGCCGCCAAGGCGGTAACCGCGGCCACGCGGGCAGTGCCCAGCTCGTCGCCGTTGATGTCCGCGCTGGTGCCCAGAATCAGCGGGTTCAGGATGATGATGTAAGCCATCGCGAAGAACGTGACCACACCACCGCGGACCTCGGTGCCCACCGTCGAGTGGCGCTCCGAGATGTGGAAAAAGCGGTCTAGGAAGCCACGATCCTGCGGTTCCCCAGTTTTTGTCTCTGCGGCCTTGGCGGCCTGTGCATCTGCCATGCGGAATTCTCCCCTACCGGTTCGGTCCGAGCGCGGAAGCTACCCTTCAGCAGAACCGTAGGCAGCCACCACAATTTGAAACGTCAAGGTATAAGTAACCACCCCGCAGGGCATTTATGCAACTATTAGGTACCCGTTCGGGGCATCCCAAGGGGGCCAGCACTGGCGCCCTATTTACTCGAAACGCGAGAACCCCTCGTCGACGTACACGCCGTAATTATTGGTGCCCTCCCCGAGCTCCTCACCAATGGATTCCTCCACCGTCGCCGAGTGCGCCCCGCAGCCATAATCCCGCTGTACCACGCGCCCGTCGGCGGAGTACTCGTTCGCGCACACGCCCACGCCATTCTCCACGTCATCAATAGGCAGGTAGAACGCGCAGGTTTCGCACTGGAGGTCTGCCTTCTTCGCAAATTCGGAGCGCGGCCCGTAGTCCCCTTCCCGCCAGCGCTTGCGGGCTTGGCGCAACCCCTCGTGCGAAAGCGTGTTGCCCGCCTGCGGGTTTCGCAGGAAGCCATCACCGTCCTGCAGCTTGGCCCACACGGTCAGCCGCTCGTCGTCACGGCGCGGCGGGAGGGTATCGCCCGGCCCCAGGTCGCCAGGCTGCACGCGGTCCTCATAGGGCACCCACTCCGGGGCCAACGAGGCATGCTTTCCGGCCTGCAGGCTGACCTCGTTAATAGTGAGGACCCCACTGCCCGGCACTGTCACCAGCACCACGACCCACTCCCAGCCGCGGTAGCCGGGCACTCGGCTGGCGTAGCGGTAAATCCCCAAACCCTCGCCGTCCGTCGCGATGCCGAGGGCCTTCCCCACCTCGTCGCCGCCTACCTCTTCCACCGCGGCGCGGGCCGTTTCCTTCGCCTCCGCCGAAAAAAGAATCGGATCTGCCTTTTTCTTCTTACTCACCTGAACCATTATGCCTGCCGCCCACTCGCTGTGATGCATGATGGTTGCATGTTCTCTTATCGACGCCACCCTCACGCATCCCTCCCCCAGCCTCGAAAGGGGCGGGTTACTTCCCAGGCGCTCGCAGCTGTAGGAGCCGCGGCTATGGCGTGTGCGTTATCGGCGTGTGGTGCGGACGACGGGGCGTCACCAATAAAACCAGGAACAACAGCGAAAGAGTACGGCGATGCGCCGATGCTCGAGGTCACGGTGGATGAGGTACACCCATGGGACGAGGGTGCGTTTACCCAGGGACTAGAGACGGCCGACGATGGGCGGCTGCTGGTCGGCACGGGACTGTACGGCGAATCGCAGATCTACTACACGGACTTGGAAGGCGAAAAGTCGGACGAACAGAGCCTAAGCAAGGACCTATTCGGCGAGGGCGTGGCGATTCACGGCGATACGGCGTGGCAGCTGACGTGGAAGGAACACACCGCGATCAAGCGCGATGCCCGCACGCTCGAGGAAGTGGACCGGGCCGACTACGAGACAGAGGGCTGGGGCCTGTGTTCGCAGCAGGATCGGCTGGTGATGAGCGACGGCACGGGAACACTGACCTTCCGCGATCCCGAGACATTTGCCAAGACCGGTTCCGTGGAGATGGAGGGCACCGACCAGCTCAACGAGCTGGAGTGCACCGCCGACGGAAAGGTATGGGCCAACGTGTGGCAGACCGATACGATCCTGGAGATTGACCCGGAGGACGGGAAGGTCACGCATGTCGTGGACACCGCCGGGTTATTCCCCGCGGCACAGCGAGACGGCGCGGACGTGCTGAATGGCATTGCTGTGGTGCCGGGCAGTTCCCCGAGTGATCGGCGTTTCTACCTGACCGGCAAGCTGTGGGACGAGATGTACGAGGTGCGCTTCAAGGAGCCGGAGGGTTAGGGCTTGTCCGGCCAGTGAATTAGGATCGGGAGGCGTGAGCGAGCAAGAGAAAACCAGTCCAAAGCTTTCTGCCAAGCCCGCGCCGAAGCTTTCCAAGAAGCAGCAGCGCAAGCGCGCCCAGCGCAAGCAACTGATGACGATGGGGGCAATCGTCGCCCTCGTGGTGGTGGTCATCGGCGGCGTGCTGCTTTACAACCGCTGGCAGGACGGGAAGGTCGAAACGCTGCCGCAGGATCAACACATCACCGCTGTGGTCGATGGTGAGGAGCACGAGATCGCACCTTACTCTGTCTGCGAGCTGGATGATCCGGACTGTGAGCCCTCTGAGCCCTACAAGCTGCAGGTAGGGGACGCCAAGAAAGTAACGATCAAGCCGCCGGAGGATGTGTACGACCACGACTGGTCTCTGCTGCAGATCTTCGACGAGCCGGGCGCTAACCAGGACAACTACTACAAGGGCTACGAGCGTGAAGAAGTCACGCTGGACCTTGAGGCTTCCATGAAGGCCGATGATGGCAGCACCCCTCAGCTAAAGGTCTTGGAGCTGCACTCTATGCTGGTCGGCTTGGACGACAACGACGAGCAAACCCCCTACGCAACCATCTGGTCGATCGAGATCGCCCAGTAGCTCCCTTTGCTTAGGGGGAGCTCCCTGTCTTTAGGGGTGGGTGCGAGGGGGTTTGTCTGAATGAAGTGCGGGGTGCGACCGCTAGTTGTCGAGCTCGCGCGCGATGGTGCGCAGGATCTCCGCCACCTGGCGGGCCTCCTTGCGCTCTGGGCGGCGACCGGACTGCAGTACCGGCAGCACACTGCTATCTAGCAGTGTGATCGTATCCTGCACCATCTGGTGGAGCTGCTCGGGGTTGTACTTGTGCTGCGCACGGCGGGGGCCATTGTCCAGCACCGTCATGGTGTGAACCTGCGGTCCACGGCGGCCAGCGATGAACTCGTACTCGATGCGCTGACCCTTGACCAGTTCGGTGACGCCGTCGGGCAGCACCTGGGAACCGACGTAGACGTCCTCATCCCCAGGGTTGCTGACGAAGCCGTAGCCGCGGTCTGCGTCGTACCACTTCACTTTTCCGGTTGGCATGGGATCACCCTATTCCTTGATGTCAATAGAATGACCTAGGTTAGCGAGAATGCAAGGGTAGAGCAAATCCCACTCGCTAATCACATAAGCCACAGGCGTTACATGCAAATTGTGATCTTAGTCACATTACGAAATCGTAACGAAATGGATTCATTCCTATAAATTCCAGGTCAATAAGCGTTTCGAAAACCCGCCTTAACGTTGTATAAGTTTCGAATCTTGCAAGAAACGTGACACAAACGTGACAAACCAGTACGGTAGCCCATGACCTTAAGGCGAACGAGCAAACGGCTCGACGTCACAAAAGCAAGAAGATCACTGAACTTAGAGGATCGAAGAGATCCGAAAAGACCAAGAGATCTTCGAGAGATAACGAAACAAAAGGCGCCATAGCTAAGACAAGGCGCCCGAAGGGAAACTCAGCAAACATGGCACGTCACGCAAAGACCAGCTCTTTCACCACCGCAGCCCGCCTGTCCGTCGCAGGCGTAGCAGTTGCAGCTACCTCTGCACTGCTGGCACCGACCGCTTCCGCGGCACCGGATTCCGACTGGGATCGCCTGGCTCAGTGCGAGTCCGGCGGCAACTGGTCCATCAACACCGGCAACGGCTACCACGGCGGCCTGCAGTTCAGCCCGTCCACCTGGGCTGGCTACGGCGGCAAGCAGTACGCACCTTACGCATACCAGGCCACTCGTGAGCAGCAGATCGCCGTCGCAGAGCGCGTTCTGGCTGGCCAGGGTTGGGGCGCATGGCCGGCTTGCTCCGCCAAGCTGGGCCTGAACTCCAAGCCAACCCCGCGCAACGTTGCAGCTAAGCCGAAGGCTAAGCCGGCCGCACCGGCTCCGGTTGTACAGCAGGCCGCCCGCGACCTGTCCCGCAACTCCAATGCCCTGGCTGTGGACAAGTTCTACGATGAACTGGTGAAGCGCATCGAGGCGCGCGGCTTCTCCGTACCGAAGGAAGTCACCGACTACTACAACGCCAACAAGCACTCCCTGAACCACACCTACAAGCAGTACTCCGCTCAGCTGCAGGCTGTTCTGCCTCACTAAGAGCAGGTCTGGCTAAGAACCGGGTCGGCGCGCAACAGCGTGCCAGCCCGGTTTTTTCGTGGCCGCTGGCTAGGCGCTCCGATGAGAAGCCATGAGGGGCAAACAAGGCAAACCAGGGTTAATTAAAGAAAAGGTGGCGCGCTTCCCCATATGGGGAGGCGCACCACCTTACTAGTTTGCTAGTTCAGTTACTTGTTAATAACGGTGAACGAGTGCACGTACGGAAGCTCGGAAGCATCGACGGGGAACTCGATGTCACCGTAGGGGCTCAGAGCACCCGCGGTATCAGCCACCAGCTCGGTAACAGCGTGACGGCCCTCTGGAATATCGGTCGGCCAGCCTGCGTCGACATAGCCCTTCTTCTCAACGTTAGCCATAGTTGTATCTTTGCACATCGCAAGGGAAAAGGACACACGAAGTGCTGATTTCCACCCACATCCCCACCCGTTCCGCCGCATTTCCCCACGTCCCAAACCGCCACTCGGCCACTCTCCGCCTAGGCCACGCCATGTACCGCATCCCAAAAACGCTAAGTTTCCAGCTAAAATAGGGCGATTATGCATCACAACTCCGCGAACTCCACCGCTGATGGCGGCTCCCCTGCCTCTCTCCGCAGCGAGTTTCCCTCCTACGGGGACTGGCTGTTCGCACAGACGGATGAAGCGCTCGCGGACCTGCTCACTCGCCTGCTGGCATCGAACCCCGCAACGTTCGTGGAGAACCTCACCGGCAGCAATGCCGCGCTCGATAACCTCTCCGCTGCAGTTTCCACCCCCGGACGTAGCCGCCACTCGGAGTTATTCGCTGATTCCCCCGACCCGGCTCTGCTCCACCTGAACACCCTCGAGCTTGCCGTCTGCCATGCAGCTTGTGAACTCGATGCGGTTCATCACCCACGCACGGTGGCGGAGCTGATCGACATGCTTGGCGAGCTCTTCGACATCGCCGGCACGCCAGCTACGCAACGCCCGAACGAGGACGAGGTCCGCGCTGCCGTGAAATCCCTCTGCCACTGGGGCTTGGTGTTCGGGCCGGACTTCGCTCTCCCCCACCCGGAGCTGCCTGGCACGCAAACCCCGCTGAAGATTCCGCCCCACCTGCCGCGCATGTTCGAGCCATCCACGGAACAGCTCTGGCGGCTGGTCGATTCCACCCGCTGTTCCATCCCCACCAGTGAACTTCCGCAGGTCGTGGACGAACTCCCGCCCCGCCAGCGCCGCCTGCTTTCCACCATGGCCAACGGAGGCGGCGTGGGGCACTCCGCCTCCCTGCACGAAGGCGCGGATCCCTCTAAGCCCCTGCCCACCCTCGTGCGCCAGGGCATTCTGGACCAGCTGGACGATACGACAGCTCGCCTGACCGGCCGTGTGCAGCAGCTCTTGCGAGGCACGCTGATCGCCGCCCCGGGCGGGCACTTCACCGCCGCATCCCAAGCCGGCACCGATGCTTCGGGCACTGCCGCCGCTGACTCTGCCGACGACTCCACCACCAACTCCCGTGCGGACGACGCTGGCGCGGCCCAGGCCATCCAGCTAATCCAAGACCTCGGCCACCTCATCGAGGATCTCGGCCGCAACCCGATCGTCCCCCTTTCCTCCGGCGGCATCGGCACCCGCGAGGTCAACAAGGTCGCCCGCCGCCGCGGCGAGCCCGCCGAAACCACCCTCCACCTGCTGACCTGGCTCGCCCACGCGAACCTCATCGGCCGCGGTCGGGCTACTCCCACCCCGGCCGGCCAGCCCGCGCGCGACTACTGGGCGCCCACGGAGCTCGCCCTCGACTTTCTGGAGGCCTCCCCCGCCACCGCCTGGGCGATCCTGCTAGTCGGCTGGGCCGGCAGCGCCTACGCCCCGTGGTTCGTCGACGAGCCCGACGTCCGCCCCTTCGAAGCCGGCACGGCATCCCACGCCGCTCGCGGCCTGCGCCGAACATTCCCATCGCTGTTCGCTGATCTTGACTCTCTTGGTAATGACGCCCCCACGCCCCAGCCAGCCGAAATTCAGCGAGAACTCTGGCGCGTGCGGCCCGGCGAAGCCTGGCGCACCACGCACACCGCCTGGAATGCGGTGTGGGAGGAGGCTAAAGAGGTCGGCGTGTTGGCGTCATTAAGAAGAGACACAGTGCCCACCCGGGCGATGGGCGCGCTGCACGACGTGCTGAGCGACAGAACAAACCCTGCGGCAAACCCCGTGGCGGATCTCGCCGACGCACTGGCGGAGATCCTGCCCGCCCCGGTGGAGCAGCTGATTGTGCAGGCAGATCACACGATCATGGCGCCGGGGCTGCTGCGCCCGGCCGACCAGGCGATGCTGGCGAAGTTCAGTGATCAGGAATCCGGGGGCATGGCCAGCGTCTGGCGAATGTCCAAGGAATCGGTGGAGCGGGCGCTGCGGGCGGGGCTGGGCGCTGCGGAAATTGAGGAGTTCCTGGAGGCCCGCGCGCTGGGCGGGGCGGAGAACGTCCCGCAGGCGCTGCGCTACATGCTGCACGATGCGGAGCGCAGCCTCTCGCAAGCGACGGCCGGGGTGGCGCAGATGTATCTGAGCGTGACGGAACCCGAGGCGCTGGACCGGATCCTGGCGCTGCCGGACATTGACGGCCTGCGGCTGCGGAAGATCGCGCCCACGGTAGCGGTATCCGCAGCACAGCTATCTTTTGTGACAGATCGGCTAGAGGCGATGGGCGTGCAGCTGCGCTTGGAGGGCGGGCAGGCACACGCGGATGCCCCAGTGCTTTCGCGGGTGGCCACGCCCCCGCGCGAGGGACTACGCGCAACCTTGCACTCGAGCCCGCACTCAGGAGCAGATGAGGGCGCAGGTGCGGACTCCCAAGTGATTGCCAGCGCCATCGAGGGCTTCCGGCGTAGCCACAACAACGCAGATCGGGCCGACGCAAGCACTACGGGCACAGGGGCAGGCCAGCACGGCAATACCCGCGTGGTGCACACCGCCGAGGAGATGATGGCCGCGATCTCGCGGGCGTATTCCGCCGGCACCATCGTGCGGATTAGCTATGTAAACAACGAAGGCAAGCAAACCAGCGACCAGGTCTCAATCGTCATGATTCGCCCGTCCACCATCGCTGTGGTCTCCGAGATCAGTGGCGAAAGCTTCACCGTGCAGCCACACCGTCTCAGCAGCGTCGAATACTAGCGCGCTGCAGAAGGGCTGCTGCGGGCGACCACTGTGTGACCACAGGGCGACTACAGTAGAAGGTTGTCCTAAAAACAAGACAAACTAGAGCAACCCCGACCCCCTTGTGAGGAGTATCCAGCTAGTGAGCATCGGCACCGGCCCCCTGATCGTCCAATCGGACAAGACAGTGCTGCTGGAAATCGACCACGAACAGGCGCAAGAGGCGCGCACCGCGCTGGCACCGTTCGCGGAGCTGGAGCGTGCGCCCGAGCACGTGCATACCTACCGCATCACCCCGCTGGCACTGTGGAACGCCCGCGCCGCCGGGCACGACGCGGAGCAGGTCATGGACGTGCTGGAAACCTACTCGCGGTTCCCCGTCCCGCAACCGCTGCTCATCGACATTGCCGACACGATGGATCGCTACGGGCGACTGAAGCTCATCAAGCACCCCGCGCACGGGCTCGTGTTGGAGACGACGGACAGGGCTGTGCTGACGGAGATCCGGCGTCACAAAAAATAAAGCCCATGTTGGGCGCGGAGATCGACGAGGACTCGGTCGTTGTACACCCTTCCGAGCGCGGCAGGCTCAAGCAGGAACTGCTGAAGGTCGGCTGGCCCGCAGAGGATCTGGCGGGATACGTCGACGGCGAGGCGCACCCCATCGAGCTGTCGCAGGAACACGAAGAATGGCAGCTCCGCGACTACCAGGAGATGGCGGCCGACAGCTTCTGGGAAGGCGGCTCGGGCGTGGTAGTGCTGCCGTGTGGTGCGGGAAAGACGATGGTTGGCGCGGCCTCGATGGCCAAGGCAAAGGCCACCACCCTGATCCTGGTGACGAACACCATCGCGGGCAGGCAGTGGAAGGACGAGCTGGTGCGCCGTACCTCCCTGACCGAGGACGAAATCGGCGAATACTCTGGAGAAAAGAAGGAGATCCGCCCCGTGACCATCGCCACCTACCAGGTGGTTACCCGCAAGTCGAAGGGCGAATACCGGGCGCTGGAGCTGTTCGACTCCCGCGACTGGGGCTTGATCATCTACGACGAGGTGCACCTGCTGCCCGCCCCGGTGTTCCGCATGACCTCCGACCTGCAGTCCCGCCGCCGCCTGGGGCTCACCGCCACCCTGGTGCGCGAGGACGGCCGCGAAGGCGACGTCTTCAGCCTAATCGGGCCGAAGCGCTATGACGCCCCATGGTAGGACATCGAGGCCTTCCTGGATCGCATGTCCCCCGGCGGTCTCTCGTCCGTTCCCCAGTCCCTGCGGTATTTGATTGACGACGCCACCAGGGCATTCCAGCAGGGCTCCGCCACCGAACCCCACTCGGCTCGTGTCCCGTCTCGCGTGGATACTCCCCAGCGCAACATCATGGACATCACTGGGGACTCCACCGAGATCGCCTCGGAGATCGACGGCGCCGTGGAGGGTTTTCGCCGCGCCCACGACCAGGCCATCGCCGTGGACCCGGCGGACGGCACGAAGGCCTCGGACACCCGGACCTTCCGCTCGCCGCGGGAGATCATGTCCGAGCTGCGCCGCGCCTATACCGCGGGCACACAGGTGCGCCTGCACTACGTGGACTATGCGGGTGCCACCAGCCATGACTGGATCTCCATCGTGATGATGACCCCCTCCACCATCTCCGCGGTGCTCGAATCCACCGGGGAGAGCCTCACGATCCAACCCCACCGCATCGCTGCGGTGGACGTGCCGTGCTAGAGGTTATGACGCAAGTTTATTGAATTCCAGAGAATTTCTGAACATCCGGCGAGCGAAGGAAACGCCCGGCCATTTCCACAGCTGGCTGAGAAGAATCTCCTTCGATTACAAGGGACGCAATCGCCAATTCCCCTGTCGTTCCAGCGAACCAGCCATTGGAAAGCTTGCCATCAATTTCTGCTGTACCAGTCTTTCCGCCAAGTGCACTAAGATCACTCAACGACCTAGCTGAACCGTGGTCAATTGTTGATTTCATCATCGTCCGGAGGCTTTGAATAGTTGTATCGCTGACATGCTGGTCTGCCTGTTTATTCACTACTGTCTGTTCGCCTTGAATGAGCTGTGGAGGAACAAGCAAGCCGCCGTTAGCGACAGTCGATTGCATGAGCGCAATCCCAAATGGACTAGCTAGAACCTCGCCCTGTCCAATAGAAGCCTCCACACGAGGAGGTCCAGCCGGTGTCCGCGGCACCGAACCAGTAAGTGTGGTCATCCCTGGTACGTCGAAGTCGGAGCCAATTCCGAGTTCTAAAGCAGTCCGTTGCAGATCATCTTCTCCCAAACGATCCGAAATGACCGCTTGGGTTGTGTTACATGATTGGGCGAAAGCTTCTTCCAGTCGAACGCTACCTAGATCGAAGTCATGATCGTTGGGAATCTTGCGTCCAGCGACGGTGATATTGCTAGGACAAGGTAGTTCCTCATCCATGCTGACTACCCCTGCCTCTAGTGCCGCCGCTGTGGTCACAGTTTTGAACGTCGATCCCGGTGGGAATAGCCCGGTGAGTGCGATTGGCCCTTGGTTATTTGCCTTGTCATTTTGTGCAACGGCAAGGACACCTCCTGTTCTAGGATTGAGCACGACTAGAACTGCGGCACGTTGCTCACTGTCCACTGCTTGTTTTGCTGCGCTTTGCAGTGTGTTATCCAGAGTGGTTGCGATTGGCTGAACTCGGCGAGGCGGCTCAGAGGCTACCGTCGTCATACCTTGTGAACTCTCAGCGCGTATCGACCATCCTGAATTAGCATCGAGCACTGACTCCCAATATTTGTTCAATTCAGCATCCAGCGGAGAGTTAAGAGTTTTGGACACGCTTAAGAGACGCCCCTGCTCCACAGTGGAAATTCCCTCAAAGGTCCTAAGTTGCTCTTGTATCTTCCGGAATTCTTCCTGCCTCAAAGTGAGGAGCACGGTGTCTTCATCCTGAGACTCTCCCAAGGTCTGCTCGATCCACTCCTTAGTCGTTGTGGGAGACACTGGTGCAAAAATCTGGGCCAATTCCTGCGCTCTAGAGGCTATGTCTTTGCGACCTCGTACCTGAATAACTTTCGTCCAGGTCATATATTCATTGCCCAAGCGATCTTTAATTGGAAGATCGTACTGTTTATCTTCAGCAAAAAAGAGTGCGGAATCATCGCTCAACTGAGCTTCGAAGATCGAAGGCAACCATTGAGGCTTACCATCCTGTCCACTAAGGACGAGCCGACCATTGCTCTCCAACTCCACACCATCTTTGGACCAAGTCACATGAGTATTCTGCTTTCCATTGGAAATATCAGATTTTTCGATGTTGACCTTCACACCATGTAGTGACTGCCGAAATTCATGAAGGGCGCGCTCCGGGTCTGGATGATCCAGATACCGTGCAGCCTTGCTGTCATCTCCCGCGTTGAAAGCTTTGAGAAATACGTCTGAGTCTGATTCCCACGGTAGAGCTGAACAGCTGCTCAACATCACTGCGGAGAGCGAACAGAGTGCAATCACCGACTGACGGAAACGATTGTGCTTAGTCATCATGGGAGTGACGTTAAGTGAGACGCATTGGATGCCACCAATATCACATAATGCAATTGTCTCATTTCATTCACATATAGGCGATGGTAGAAGTGTGTATTCAAGTGGCAGAAATTCTAACGAAGAGCGTCCACGAGCAGTCTAGCCACTTCGCCAATAGCACCATCGTGAGTACTCATTGCTTGTTCTGGCACCACCTGTTTCAGCATGATGGACACCACAATGGGCTCCTCGCCCTCAACCTGGATAATCGAAGCTTCACCATGGAGAAGTCCTACAGTGCCCGTTTTTCCATAGATATCAACGCCGCTTGGAGGAAAGCCTGAAGGAACACGGTGACGCCACACCTGCAACCCCAAGAGTTCACACATAGATCGACGTACCGCTGCACTATCGTCTTTCCAAACCTGTTCCAAGTCATTAGTTATTTCCGCCAACGAAGAGACTGCAGAAAACGCTATATCTGTACTTCTCCCCCCTTGGGATTGAACATATTGACGCAATTGTTTCTCCGCCGTCACTAAGCTATTCCGATCTTGCAAGTCATAATGAGGTGGAAACCGTTTAAGAAATGCTTCTCGAGCCCACGCAGGCAGTAGACGCAAAATCTCGTGGGCGGCCACGTTATCTGACACCGATGCGACTTGTTTCATTAAGTCTCGGAGACTCACGTTCACTGCGTCATCAAAGGCAGCGAACCCATACCCTTCGTAAGTTCCTTTGGACGGTGCAACGTCAACACGAAGACGAGGATCCAGATCACCTCGTTGAATCGCTTCCAAAGTGAGGTGGAGGAGCCGGATTTTATATAAGGATGCCACCGGAATTTTCTCGTCTTGTTTGCGTCCGATAGTCACCCCATCGTGCAGTCGCGATGCACACCACCATCCCTCACACCCCGACCGCGTCAACACGTTTTCCAGGGCCATCTCCATCCGTGCAGTCATTGGTTAATCCTTCGACAAATTCTTTCGGCGACCGCCATGGCCTCGGCGCCATTGTCCATCCCACCTCGGCGAACCACTACATCCACGGAAAAATCGAAACGGGAAGGAAGCTCAATAGCATTGTCAAACTGGTGAAAACCGCGAAATACCAAAGACATCCCCTCCCCTCTTCCAATCAATAAGCCCCTACCTAGAGCATCCTCTGAATCATTAATTTCGCAAGACACACCCGACCGAAATAGCTCTCTCGCCAAACCACTGGCTGCACTTGAATTGTCATTCAGGTTCTCCACCAGCAGATTCAATTGAGACAAGGTCTTATCCAACCTTGAATACCCCGGCGGCACCACTAGATCACGTGACAGAGAAAACTGCCTCGCACTGCGGTGAGTACCCAAGGGAACCGGAGCTTGAACAAGCCCCGCATGAATAGCGCCTTCTTCAACACGGGCAAGAATCTCAACAGAAGGCAGTGACGACAAAACTACTCCATCATGCTGCTGTGCCTTTGCTGCAATACGCGATCCTATCTCGCTTGGAAGCGCACTACTGATGGCCAAACGAAACCCGCTTTGCGCACCACTTCGGATACCGTCAATCATCGAATGCATAGTCTGAAGATCGCGATTAATCACCCGGGCATATGGAAGCAAGGTCAACCCTGCCTCGGTTAGTTTCACTTCCCCCGCCCCTCGGATAAATAGCGGTGTACCTACACCAGCTTCTAAGCGCTTAATGGCATTGGAGACAGGCGGCTGACTCACTCCCAGTCGCGCTGCCGCCGCTGTAAAACTACCGGTCTCCGCTAAAGCCACGAAATACTGCCATTGGCGCAGATTTCCCGTCTGAGCAATCATGGGTCTCAGCATAGTGGAGCACGAGTTCGCACCACTGCAGCGTAAAATGATGTCTTTGGCTTGAGCAACACCGTCGCGGTGGCGTCGATAAACAAAAAGGAAGTGACACACAGCGTGGGCATTGGAAACGGACCGCTCATTGTGCAGTCGGACAAGACAGTGCTGCTGGAAATCGACCACGAACAGGCGCAAGAGGCGCGCACCGCGCTGGCGCCGTTCGCGGAGTTGGAGCGCGCACCCGAGCACGTACACACCTACCGCATCACCCCGCTAGCGCTGTGGAACGCCCGTGCCGCCGGGCACGACGCGGAACAGGTCATGGACGTGCTGGAAACTTACTCGCGGTTCCCCGTCCCGCAGCCACTGCTCATCGACATTGCCGACACGATGGATCGCTACGGGCGGCTGAAGCTCATCAAGCACCCCGCGCACGGGCTCGTGCTAGAGACGACGGACAGGGCTGTGCTGACGGAGATCCGGCGTCACAAAAAAATAAAGCCCATGTTGGGCGCAGACATCGACGAGGACTCGATCGTTGTACACCCTTCCGAGCGCGGCAGGCTCAAGCAGGAACTGCTGAAGGTCGGCTGGCCCGCAGAGGACCTGGCGGGCTACGTCGACGGCGAGGCACACCCCATCGAGCTGTCGCAGGAACACGAAGAATGGCAGCTCCGCGACTACCAGGAGATGGCGGCCGACAGCTTCTGGGAAGGCGGCTCGGGCGTGGTAGTGCTGCCATGTGGTGCGGGCAAGACGATGGTCGGCGCGGCCTCTATGGCGAAGGCAAAGGCCACCACCCTGATCCTGGTGACGAACACCGTCGCGGGCAGGCAATGGAAGGACGAGCTGGTGCGCCGTACCTCCCTGACCGAGGAGGAGATCGGCGAATACTCCGGAGAGAAAAAGGAGATCCGCCCCGTGACCATCGCCACCTACCAGGTGGTCACCCGCAAGTCGAAGGGCGAATACCGGGCGCTGGAGCTGTTCGACTCCCGCGACTGGGGCTTGATCATCTACGACGAGGTGCACCTGCTGCCCGCCCCGGTGTTCCGCATGACCTCCGACCTGCAGTCCCGCCGTCGCCTGGGGCTGACCGCAACCCTGGTGCGCGAGGACGGCCGCGAAGGTGACGTCTTCAGCCTGATCGGGCCGAAGCGCTATGACGCCCCGTGGAAGGACATCGAATCGCAGGGCTGGATCGCCCCGGCAGATTGCACCGAGGTGCGCGTGCAGCTGACCGAAGCCGAGCGGATGGTTTATGCCACCGCTGAGCAATCCGACAAATACCGCCTAGCCGCCACCACCCCGACGAAGACGAAGGTGGTGCGCAAGATCATGGACATGCACCCGGACGAGCCGACGCTCATCATCGGCGCGTATATCGACCAGCTGGAGGAGATCGCTGAGGAGCTAGATGTGCCCGTCATCGACGGCAAGACCGGCAATGCCAAGCGCGAGAAGCTGTACCAGCAGTTCCGCGATGGTGAGCTGAAGACGCTGGTGGTTTCCAAGGTGGCGAACTTCAGCATCGATCTGCCCGGCGCGTCCGTGGCCATCCAGATTTCCGGCACGTTCGGCTCGCGGCAGGAGGAGGCGCAACGCCTGGGCCGCATTCTGCGCCCGAAGCCGGACGGAGGCGGGGCGTTTTTCTACTCCATCGTCGCGCGTGACACACTAGACGCAGATTATGCCGCGCACCGCCAGCGCTTCCTGGCTGAGCAGGGCTACGGCTACCGCATCGTCGACTCTTTCGACCTTTAGAATTTTTAAGACCCCTCTGTTTTAAGGAGCCCCATGTCCGCCGCCCAGCAACCGATGCAGGTTGACTTCCACTTCGATGTCGACGAGGAGTATGCCCGCAAGCACAACGAGTTCCTGCGCGATGCGAAGCGAATGCAGGTGTCGGCGGGTGTGCTGGCCGCCGTCCTGGCGGTGATCGTCGCCGTGCTGCTGTTCACCGCGGGCTCTCAGTGGTGGGCCCTTGCTATTAGCTTCGCTTTGGGCGTGTTCGCTCTACTGTGTCTAATCCTGATCCCGGTGCTGCCGCGCAAGATGGGATCCCCGCAGCAGTACTTCGATATGTACCAGCTCGCCCCGGCGATGATCGCGGAGGTCAACGCGCGCGACATGGTGCTGCTGATGCTTGTGGACGCCTCTACCGAGCCAGCGAAAACCGTTCCCGCGCTGGCATATCGCACTGTCACCTCTGTGCCGGGCGTTCCTCGGGAGGTCGGTGCGCGGGTGCCATCCATGGCCGTCACTGGCTACCGCCCGACGCGTGGCCCGAAGGTATACGAGGAGATCTCTCCCATGCCGGTGGCGTGGGGCACTGGGGATGCGAAGGTGTGGAAGCGCGCGGAGCGAGCAATCAGCACGAACCTGTGGAACCGCCTGGAGGGGCTGCTGGACCAGGTGGACAAGGCCAAGCAGGCCAACCGCAGCGTGTACGTCCTGGAAGACGGCAAGGCTGACGCCAAGCCGGCGAGCAAGCAAGGCGGGCAGGACAAGCAAGACAAGCAGGACACGAAAGCCAAAAAGGGTAAAAAATAACGCAGGTCACCGTTGCGACAGGCGGGTGATTGATTTCACAATGGTTGTGTAGGTCACTAAACTGGCACGCACATTGTTGAACAATCCGGCCGGAGGTGCGGCTTTCCCTCACTCCCGGCCACACAAGGAGACGATCACATGTCCACCACCCGCAGTCCGCTTTCCATCGACCTGAACGCCGACCTCGGAGAAACGACCGGCGGCAACCCCGTCAGCGACGACGCCGCAATGGTGGCCATCGTCTCCAGCGCCAACGTCGCCTGCGGCTTCCACGCCGGCGATGCCCACGCGATCTCCAACACCCTGGCCGCCGCCGCGGAGAACAACGTCACCGTCGGCGCACACGTCGGCTACAACGACCAGGCTGGTTTCGGCCGCCGTTTTATCGACTACTCCCCCGCCGAGCTGGCTGACGAGGTTCTCTACCAGATCGGCGCCCTCGACGCGCTGGCTAAAGCGCGAGGCACGCAGGTGCGCTACGTCAAGCCCCACGGCGCGATGTACAACACCATCGTCCACCACGAGGCCCAGGCCAAGGCCGTCATCGAGGGCATCAAGGCCTTCGGCGCGGATCTGCCCGTGATGCTGCTGCCCGGCGCGGTTGCCGCCAACTACGCGGAGAAGGCCGGCCTGCGCGTGATCAACGAGGTCTTCGCCGACCGCGCCTACAACCCGGACGGCACCCTGGTTTCCCGCCGCGAGAACGGCGCCGTTCTGCACGACCCGGAGGTCGTTGCCCGCCGCGTGGTGCGCATGGCCGAGGAGGGCACGATCGAGGCCATCGACGGCTCCACCATCCGCACCGCCGCCGATTCCGTGTGCGTCCACGGCGATTCCCCCGGCGCGGTCGCCATGGCAGAGCGCATCGCCGCCGAACTGCAGTCCAACAACATCACCATCGGGAGCTTCCTGTGAGCCACACCGTTTCCCCCGTCGGCACCCGCGCCGTCATCGTAGACCTGCCCGACCTGGACACAGTGATGTCCTGGCACGCCTCGCTCGTAGCCAGCCCCTTACCCGGTCAGGTAGAGGCCATCGCCGCGGCGCGCACTGTGCTTGTTTGTTTTGACGCCCACTCCTCCGCCATCGCCGGCTTGAACACCCTGCGGGACTTCCAACCGCAAAGCTCTGCGGAGGCCAACCCGCGGGAGGTCACCATCGACGTCGTCTACGACGGCGAGGACCTGGCGGACGTCGCGGAGCTGATGGGCATCTCCACCGAGGAACTCATCACCCGCCACACCCAACAGCAGTGGCTGGCGGCCTTCGGCGGCTTCGCCCCGGGCTTTACCTACTGCGTTCCGGCTGCAGGCGACCAGTCCTACACATGGGACGTACCTCGTCGCAGTTCCCCGCGCACTGCCGTACCGGCGGGCGCGGTGGGCTTGGCCGGACAGTTCTCCGCCGTCTATCCCCGCACCTCCCCCGGCGGCTGGCAACTACTGGGCCACACCACGCAGCCAATGTGGGATACGAATGCAGAGCAGCCCGCGCTGCTGCAGCCGGGCGATACCGTGCGCTATCACCAGGTGCGCGAATCCATCAGCGCTGAGTCTGGCTCCGCTAAGGAGGCCACGGCCGGCGCGGGCGTGGGGGCGTCACAAAACAAGAAACATATCGTCCCAGCCCGCCCGAGCGTAAAGGTCCTGGATGCAGGGCTGCAGACCCTGTTTCAGGACACGGGACGCGCGGGCCACGGCGACATCGGCGTGAACGGCTCCGGCGCGGTCGATCGGGCGAGCGCCTGGGCGGCGAACGACGTGGTCGGCAACGCCTCGAGTGCAACCGTGCTGGAGAACATCGGCGGCATTGAACTGGAAGCACTGGTGGATACCGCAGTGTGCGTGACCGGTGCGCGCGCGAACGTATCGATCGGCCGGCGCAACTTCGAGCTGGGGGCGCCCGTGGAGGTCAAGGCCGGACAGACTCTCACGATCGAACCCGTCGGCGGGGCGGGCAATGGCCTGCGCAGCTACGTGGCCGTGCGCGGCGGTCTGGTGACGGACGAGGTCCTGGGCTCCAACTCCACCGACATTCTTTCCGGCCTGGGGCCGCAGCCCGTGGCCACCGGCGATGTGCTGAAGGCCGGGCGCCGCACCGCCCGGGCATCCGTCGGCACCGCAACCACTAACCCCTTTGACGGCGAAAACGTGCTGCGCTGCGTGGCCGGACCGCGCGACGATTGGTTCGGCGAGGCAGAGCTGCAGCGATTCACCGAGATCGAATGGACCGTGACAGGGCAGTCGAACCGCGTGGGGCTGCGGCTGGCGCTGGCGGAAGGTGACGAATCGCCCGAACCCTTGCAGCGCAGCCACGACGGCGAGCTGGCCAGCGAGGGCATGGTCAGCGGCAGCATCCAGGTTCCGCCGAATGGGTTGCCCGTGGTGTTCCTGGCAGACCACCCGGTAACCGGCGGCTACCCCGTGATCGCCACCGTCATCGACAAGGACCTAGACAAGGCCGGCCAGCTGGGGCCGGGGGATAAAGTGCGCTTCGAGCTGATCGACTTCGAATAGCCTGCAGGCGCGACCACAGACCCTAAACAACACAACGACAAGGAACGAACCCATGAGCCAAGAGACCTTCCCGCTACAGACCGTCCTCATCGCCAACCGCGGCGAGATCGCCATTCGCATTGCCCGCGCCGCCCGGGACCTCGGCATCCGCTCGATCGCCGTTGTCTCCGAGGCGGACGTGGACAACCTGCACGCCAAGATCGCCGACGAGGCCTACACGCTGCCCGGCAACACCGCCGCCGAGACGTACATGAACATCCCGGCTCTGCTGGACATCGCCCTACGCGCCGGCGCGGACTGCGTGCACCCCGGCTACGGCTTCCTGTCCGAGAATGCGGATTTCGCGCGCGCTGTCGCGGAGGCTGGCCTGACCTGGGTCGGCCCTGCACCGGAGGCCATCGAGACCCTGGGCAACAAAGTCGCTGCTCGCGCCCTGGCCACCGAGGTTGGCGCCCCGCTGGCACCCGGCACCCCGGATCCGATCCCGAACTGGGAGCAGGCCCGCGATTTCGCCGACGAGCACGGCATGCCCATCGCCATCAAGGCCGCATTCGGCGGCGGTGGCCGTGGTCTGAAGGTCGTGCACGACTACAACGACATCGAGGCCGCCTTCGAGTCCGCAGGTCGTGAGGCCAAGGCAGCCTTCGGCCGTGGCGAGTGCTACGTGGAGAAGTTCCTGACCAAGCCCCGCCACGTGGAGGCGCAGGTGCTGGCCGATACGCACGGCAACGTGCGCGTTGTGGGCACGCGCGACTGCTCCGTGCAGCGCCGCTTCCAGAAGCTCGTCGAGGAGGCCCCGGCGCCGTTCCTGACGGATAAGCAGCGCACCGACATCATCGAGGGCTCCCGCTCCATCTGCCAGGCCGCGAACTACACGGGCGCGGGCACGGTGGAGTTCATCGTCGCCGAGGACGGCACCGTCAGCTTCCTGGAGGTCAACACCCGCGTGCAGGTCGAGCACCCGGTCACCGAGGCTGTGACGGGTGTGGACATCGTCGGCGAGCAGTTCCGCATCGCCGCCGGCCTGCCGCTGAGCTTCGACGAGGACCCAGTCAGCGACGGCCACGCCTTCGAGTTCCGCATCAACGCGGAAGATGCCGCCAATGGATTCGTCCCCTCCCCCGGCACTGTCACCCAGTTCGAGGTTCCGACGGGTCCGGGCATCCGCGTGGACGCGGGCGTGCGTTCCGGCTCCACCATCCCCGGCTTCTACGATTCCCTGATGGCCAAGCTGATCGTCAAGGGTCCAAATCGCGAGGTCGCCCTGCGCCGCGCCCAGGCTGCCCTGGCCGAGATGCGTGTCCAGGGTGTTCGCACCGTGCTGCCGTTCCACAAGGACATCGTCACCCACCCCGCGTTCTGCGGCGACGATCTGCACGTCTACACCGACTGGGTGGATAAAGAGTACGAGCCGGGCATCGGCGCGGGCTATGCCGGTTCCTCCCCCGAGGATGTCGAGGATGCCTACACCGAGCGCACCACTCTTACCGTGGAGATCGACGGCCGCCTGCACCGCGTGAGCCTTCCTTCGTCCTTCGGCGTTGCCACCGCTGGTTCTTCCGGTGCGGACGCCACCTCGGCCTCCCCCGCCACCGGTTCCAGCGCGGCCGCTGGCAACTCCGGCGCGGGTACTTCTGCGGGTAGCTCCGCCGGTGGCAGCGCCGACGCTAACGCTGTGGTGTGCCCGTACACCGGTGTGCTGGTGAAGTGGCAGGTCGCCGATGGCGACTCTGTGGAGGTCGGCCAGCCGATCGCCACCATCGAGGCCATGAAGATGGAGTCCACGGTGGAGGCCAAGTCCGCCGGCACCATCACGCTGGCGCAGCTGAATCCGGGCGACAATGTGTCGAAGGGTGACGCACTGGGGCACATTGCGTAATAAGCTGTACTGCTATGCACTCCCAGTCGGCTATCGCGCATTCAGCTCTCCTTGACGGCATCGCCTCCGGTACCTATCTACCGGGCGAGAAGCTCAATGAGGTGAATGTGGCCCAGTCGCTGGGGATCTCCCGGAACACTCTCCGGGAGGCTTTCGCCACCCTGGTTTCGGAGGGTCTGCTGGAGCGGATCCCCAACCGGGGTGTTTTCATTACGGAGCCCACTCGCGAGGACTTGGCCGACATGTACGCCGCCCGTATGGTGCTGGAGCCGGGGGCTCTACTGTGGGGCCGGCGGGAGGGGCTGGACGAGTTGGAGGGGATTGTCGCCAGCGCAGAAAAACTGCGGGATTCCGCCGGTTCGAACGCCAGCGAGGAGGACATCCGTGCGATTGCGGATGCGAACCAGGATTTTCACCGCGCTATTGTCGCCAGCGCTGGATCGGCGGGGTTGAATCACTCGATGGATCGCATTTTGGCGCAGATGCGCCTGGGGTTTGCCCGCGCCAACCGGTTGAACCACGAGTTCCACGTGGAGTTCATTGCGCAGAACCGCACGGTGACGGATCTAATCGCAGAAGAGCGTTGGCAGGAGGCGGCCAACCAGCTGGCCGGGTTCCTACAGCGCACGGGCGATAACATCGAGCGTTATTTCGGCTAAGAAACGCGCACGAGGTTTCTCTCTGGGGTGTGTACTCAGGGCACCTGGTACTGCAGGTCGCGCGCATCGGTGATCAACATGTGCCCAGGCGCGTGGCAGATCGCGAATTCGGGCTTGGATTCCATCACCACCGATTGAGGGGTCACGCCACACGCCCAGAAAACAGGGATTGTGCCGGCGGGGATATCCACGGCCTCGCCAAAGTCCGGATGGTTCACGTCCTGGATACCAATAGCCGCGGGGTCGCCGACGTGCACCGGGGCGCCGTGTACTGCCGGGTAGCGGGAGGTGATCCGTACTGCGTCGGCCACTTGGGCGGCTGGGATGGGGCGCATGGAGACAACCATCGGGCCGGAGAACACCCCCGCAGGGTTGGTAGGAATGCTCGTGCGAAACATCGGCACGTTCTTGCCCTGTGCAATGTGTTCCACCGGAACGCCGTTTTCAAGCAGCGCGGTCTCGAAGGTGAAGGAGCAGCCGATGATGAAGCTGACCAGATCCTCGCGCCATACGTCGCGCGCGTCCGGAACCTCGCTGTCCAACTGGCCGTTGCGGTACACGCGGTACAGCGGAATGTCGCTGCGGATGTCCCCGTCCGCCAGCAGCTCGGAGGAAACCTGTCCGGCTTCCAGCACGCCGAGCAGCGGGCACGGCTTCGGGTTGCGCTGGGCGAACAGCAGGAAGTCGAATGCTTGCTCTTGTGGCAGGGTGATCAGGTTCGCCTGTGCATAGCCCCGCGAGTAGCCCGAGGTGTGAGCCACAGTGCCGGCGCGGAAGATCTGACGCGCCTGCTGTGGCGAGAGCGCACCTGGATTCCCCTGATACTCCTGCCCTACGACCTCATCTGCCATTTCCGTGGCTCCCTTTTCTACCTCTTATGCTCCGATTCTTCTTATGCCCAGATTTCCGGCAGCTTGCTCATGGAGTTCCAGCCCAGATAGACCGTCAACACCCAGGTAATCACGCCCACCGCCAACAGCCAGGTTGGGTACTTGTAGTTCTGCAGCAGGTCGCGGCGGCGCCAGGCCACCCACAGAACGACGGCGAAGCCGATCGGCAGGATCAGGCCGTTAAATGCACCAGCAAAGATCAGCAGCTTCTGCGGAGCCTGGTTCAGGATCAGGTAGATCGCAGCACACACGGCGATGAAGGCCACGACCAGCCAGTTGAAGGTGGACTTCTTCATCGACTGCGGGGTAACGAAGGTCAGGGAGGTGTAGGAAGCACCCACCACAGAGGTCAGGCCTGCGGCCCACAGCACCACGCCGAAGAAGCGCACGCCGATGTCGCCAGCGGCGTGACGGAATGCGTCTGCAGCCATGTTGTCGCCGGCCAGCGTCACGCCCGAAGCGACCACGCCCAGGATCGCCAGGAACAGCAGTGCGCGCATAATGCCGGTCACGATGATGCCAGAGACCGAAACCTTGGTGATCGTGTTGACGTTCTGCACGCCAGTCTGCCCGGAATCAATCATGCGGTGCGCACCCGCGAAGGTGATGTAGCCGCCGACAGTGCCGCCGATAAGAGTGGTGATCACAAGGAAGTCCACCTCGGTCGGTGCCACGGTGTTCTTCAAGGCCTCACCCAGCGGTGGTGCGGAAACGACTGCGACGTAAATCATCAGCAGGATCATGATGGCACCCAGGCCGGCGACGATGCGATCCAGAGCCATGCCCGCGCGCTTCGACAGGAAGATAAAGATGGCGATCGCTGCGGACAGTCCGCCGCCTAGCAGTGGATCCCAGCCGAGCATCGCATTGATACCCAGACCCGTTCCGCCGATATTGCCAATGTTGAAGATCAGCCCGCCGATGAACACGAACGCTGCCATGACCCAGCCGAGCCCCGGCAGAACCTCATTGCCCAACTCATTGGCACGCTTGCCGGATACGCCCAGCACGCGCCAAACGTTCAGCTGAATGGCGATGTCCACCAGGATCGAAACGAGGATTGCAAACGCGAATGCCGCACCCATCTCCACCGTGAACACGGTGGTTTGGGTGATGAATCCCGGGCCGATGGCGCTGGTGGCCATGAGGAACATTGCGCCCAGCGACGCGGTGAACGTGGCCGCGCGGGCCGCTTCGGGCTTCCCGCCTACGGGCGTGCTGTCTGCGGGTGTGCTGGCTACGGGCGTGCCGCCCTCGTGCTCGTCTGTATTCGACATGTCGGCGCCTTTCTATGAGTGATTTGTATCACTTTAGAATGTTGTTCAACAATCCGCAACTACCTTCCGCAGCCATTCCCCCAGTTCGTCGACTCGCTGCCGCCACACCGCGGGAGCCGCAATGATGTGTTCACTGTCGTACTCGTAAAGCTGCACCTCGGCGCCGCTTTCCTCGAAGTACTTCTTAATGACGCCCCCTGCGGTTCCCCTACTGTCGAACCTCGCAAGGGAGACTGCCGTGGGTACCCCTGCAATATCCACCGCGAATCCCTCCGGGATTCGCGGGCTAAGCGCCGCCAGGAAATCCAGTTCAAAATCCGGCCCCAGAGCCGAACTCATTGCCGTCCCCACGACCTGACCTGCGGCCACCAGCCCACTGCCGAATACGACCAGGCCGAAAGCCTTAGGCGACAGCTCCGCCTTGACCTGCGCGACTGCTTCCGCCACGTCCTGCTGCGTCAAGTCCCAGGATCCGTAGCCGGGCAGCGGATACGTCAGATCTACGATGGTCACCCCGGAACGCTCCGCGAGCGCGGCGAAGAGGGGAAGCCAGAACTGGTCGTGGCTTGCACCGTCACCGAACCAGCCTGGTCCCCCGTGCAGGCTGACGGCTACGGCCCCGGTGGGATCAGGGGGCGTCAATACCGTTCCCACAACCCCATCCGGCAGCGCGGCGTGCTGCGACGTCCAAGGTTCGGCCCGAACCTGGGAGGTATAGGCGACGTGTGGCATGCGGTGGTCCAGCCCCGCCCCCAGCACCAGCAAGCTGCTGTGCGCCAGCAGGTCGGGTACTCGCGCCCACATACGCTCCGTCTCGTCCACCAGCTCCGCGGGGACGGGGCAGGACTGATCCTTGTAGGGAATCCCCTCGTCGTTGACGAGGGAGCTGAAGATCTCCGGATAATTGTCTTCAAAGAAATTGTTTAGCTGCTCCAGCTGCTGCTGGACGCTCAGCGGTTCCACGCCAGCTTGCACGTCGCCGCCAGTACCGGGCAGGTTAACAATGTCGGAGTTCGGGGTCTGCTCGCTCATGGTTAGCCATTGTAGTTTCGACCCCGGACAAGGTTCCCGCTTTAGTCGGCAATCGCCTCCAGCGGGGAGGTCTTCGCCGCCTTGTGCGCCGGCCACAACGCGGCCAGCACGCCCACGATGCCGGAGCCCACAATCATGCCAACCAGCAGCTGCCACGGCAGGACCGCGCTATCCAAACCTTCGGAGGCCAGCACCTTCACGAAGACCCAACCCAGACCCACGCCAATGAGCACGCCCACTAACGCGCCATAAATGGCGATCTGCACAGCCTCGAGGGTGATCATGCGGCGCACCTGCTTGCGGAACATGCCCACAGCACGCAGCATGCCGATCTCCTGCCGGCGTTCAATCACATTCAGCGCCAGGGTGTTGATGATGCCCAGGATCGCCACCAGGATCGACAGCGCCAGCATGGCGTTGAGGATCATCAGCATCTGGTCGATACCGCTGGAAACAGTACCCGCGTACTCGGTGGGGGTCAGCACGTCGGCCACGATGAACGGCTCCACGGCCTTGCTCACGTTGTCCTTCAGGTCCTTCTCGCTGATATTCCCATCGCCGTGGACGAGAATCTGCAAGATGCTCAGATCCTCAGTCTCGTCGAGGGGTTTGCCCTGCCCCAAGTAGGGCTTCAGCGCAGCCTCGTTGAGCAGCGTCTGCGACTGCAGCGGCTCGGTGTAGATGCCCAGCAGCTTGATCTTGCCCATTTCCCCCTGGCCAACGCGATACATCGGCACCTCGTCGCCGACCTTCCACTTCATAGCTTTGGCCTTACCCTCGGAGGCGTAGAAGCCCGGTTCGTCGGACTTCAGCTCCTCACCGAGCGAGCTAAGCCCCATGGACTTACCGAGCGGCCCCTTGAAGTAGAACGCATACATTCCCGCATACGTCACGTTGCTCTCGCTCATGGGCCTGCCCACACTGACGGGCGCCACTCCCAGGGTGGAGTGCGAGCTCACGCCGTCCGCTTCGTCCACGGCCTTCTCCACACCCTGCGGCAGCGGGAAGCCCTGGTTTTGCGGACCACTGACCACCAGGTCGGACTTCACCGTGTCGCCGATCATGTCCTCCATGGCGTTTTTCATCGTCGCGCCGACCATGCCGAATGCCGCCACCAGCGCCACGCCCAAGGTCAGGGCAAACGCTGTTGTTGCGGTGCGTCGCGGGTTCCTACGCGAGTTTGCGGACGCCAACTTTCCAACCGCCCCAAACGGAGCGCCCAAGACGCGCCCCAGTGCCGGGACGATTGGAATGGATAGCGCCGGGGAAATGAGGAAAGTACCAACAATCACCAACAGGGCACCGACGCCCAGGATGCTCGCCCGAGCGCCCGTGTCGGCGTCCTTAAGAACAAGAGCGACAACCGCGGCGGCGGCACCGAGAAGGAACACGATGGCGCCGGCGATGGTGCGGAGTTTCAGCGGCGACGAGCTAGAGACATCGCCCGAGCGCATCGCCTCGACCGGGTGCACGCGACCGGCACGGCGCGCCGGCGACCATGCGGAAACCACTGTGATGAGCACGCCGATGACCGGGGGCAGGATCACCGCCTGCGGGGTGAGGCTAAGGCCGGTGCTTGGCAGGCCGAACCCGGCCATGTCCATGATTGCGAAGATGCCCTTGGCCAGGCCCATTCCGGCCACGATGCCCAGGGCCGAACCAACGAGGCCAACCAGAACGGCCTCAAAGACAACCGAGGTCGTCAGCTGGCTACGGGAAGCGCCCAGGGAGCGCAGCAGGGCGAACTCCCGCATGCGCTGAGCGACGACCATGGAGAACGTATTGGCGATGATGAATGCGCCCACCAGCAGGCTGACCAGGGCGAAGGCCAGCAGGAAGTAGTTGACGAAGCTGAGGCCGTCCTGGATCTCCTTAGTGACTTGCTCGACGATCGAGTCGCCGGTGACGACCTTGAGTTCCGGGAATTCTTCCTGGACAGAGTCCTTGAGCTGCTCCGCGGTCACGCCGTCGTTAGCGGACAGCCAGAAACCGTCGGGGAAGGTGCCGTTGGTGTATCGGTCGATATAGACCTGGGTGTCAAGAGCCAGGCCGAGGTAGCCGCCCACGGAAAAGTCCGTGTCGTAGATTCCGACGATCTTGTAGTCATGGCTGTCGCGGACGTCGATGGCTTTCAGAGTGTCACCGATGTGCACGCCGTGCTTTTCGGCGGCATGGGTGTTGATCATTGCCTCCTTCTCGCCCTTGGGCTCGCGGCCATCGGCCACGGTAATGGAGGGGCCGGGTGCGTTCTCGCCGGTGTCGTTGGGATACAACACCGAGGGAGCACCACCGGTGCTCAGCTGTTTACCATCCTTGGCGAAGACGGCGATGGTTTCGGATGCCATGGCAACGCTTTTGACATCCTTGTTGTCCTCTAACTTGCTTCGTGTTTCCTGCGTGATCGGCTTGGTCGGATCCTTCTGCGTTACTTCGACGTCTACAGCGGAATAAACGTTTTCGAATACACCGTTGAAGGACTTCTGCATCATGTCGGTGAACATGGAGGAACCGGAGATAAACGCGGTTCCCAACACCACTGCAATGATGGTGAGGAGGAAGCGAACCTTGTTGGCGAGCACGCTACGGTAGGAAACCTTTGCGACGGCACGAGCATGGCTGCTGCGGGACTTGCCAGTAGCTGCCGAGCCGCGAGGCTTTCGGGTACCAGTGGAGTTGGGCATTACTAGTGCTCCTCCAGCTTGCCCATGACGCCGAGGATGGCGTCTACGTCGGGCTTTTTAAGCTCGTCTGCGATTCGTCCGTCAGCGAGGAATACGACTCGGTCGGCGTAAGAGGCAGCCTTCGGGTCGTGGGTGACGATGACGACGGTCTGATTGTCCTTGTCCACGGCATTGCGCAGAATGCTTAGGACTTCCGCGGAGCTATTGGAATCCAGGTTGCCAGTTGGCTCGTCGCCAAAGATGATCTCCGGCTGGGAGACCAGGGCGCGTGCGCAGGCGACGCGCTGCTGTTGGCCGCCTGATAATTCGGACGGGCGGTGGCCTAGTCGATCCTTGAGCCCGAGGCGTTCGACGACCTCGTCGAACCAGTCTTGGTTGACCTTGCGGCCGGCGATGTCCAGCGGCAGGGTGATGTTCTCTTTTGCAGTGAGGGTGGGGACCAGGTTGAAGGACTGGAAGATGAAGCCCAGGCGGTCACGGCGCAGAGTCGTGGTTTGCTTATCGTTCAGCGTGGAGATGTCGGTGTCTCCAATGTAGGCCTTACCGCTGGTGATGGAATCTAGGCCGGCCATGCAGTGCATGAGTGTGGATTTACCGGATCCACTAGGCCCCATGATGGCGGTGAACTGTCCGTCGTGGAAATCGATGGAGATACCGTCCAGTGCTTTTACTTCGGTCTCTCCATGACCGTATATTTTCCGTACGTCTACGGCGCGAGCGGCGCTGTCTAGTTGTTTGTTCTCAGAGTGCTTCATCAGCGTTGCTCCCAAGTTTTCCGGTAGGTATCCACTGTTTGTGGGGGTAATAACCAAAGTTGTCCGCCGTTAGGCATCTATTTAGACAACCCAATTATATGCGCCGGCGTTTCACCCTGGGAGACTAAACGAGCGAACGCAAAAAGGCTCGGAGCGCTTTCCAATCAAGGAAAGGCTCCGAGCCTCATTCTTTAGTTTTAGTGCCGGCGGTGACTTACTCTCCCACACCCTCCCAGGTGCAGTACCATCAGCGCAGGTAGGCTTAGCTTCCGGGTTCGGAAAGGGACCGGGCGTGACCCCACCGCTAACAACCACCGACAAACCAATACAGAACAAAACACACACCCAACCAAACACAGCTGGTGTGTCGTGCCGTTCCAGACACTGCATAACAGACGCGAGCACACAACTTTGCGACAATCCGAAATCGTCTCAGCAACAACCACACAACAAAAGTGGCTTTTTGTGTTGAACATCGGCTAATTAGTAC
>NZ_JAKRMT010000016.1:0-50724 GCF_022346045.1 Corynebacterium sp. ACRQJ
TAAGTACTGCGAGGTTTTGTTTTACAAGGGTGGGACGCAACGCGGGCGCGTAATGTTCCCAGCGCGGAAAAAGTTCCCGATAAAAGAATTTTGTTGTGTAGAAAATACTAGGAAACAAAGCCCTGACCCGCATGAAGAACGTACTGTTTTGAACGATAACGAGGGGTGTCCGGGGGCGCCTATAAAGTAGTCAGCATGACTGCACCGCATTTTGACCCGGCACACATGCTGAGCTTCGACCTGGAAACCACTGGAGTAGACCCGAAGACCGCCCGCATCGTCACCAGCGCACTCGTGACCATCAAGGGGCGCGAGCGGAACGACATCGAGATGCTCGCCGATCCCGGCGTGGAGATTCCCCAGCAGGCCTCCGACGTCCACGGCATCACTACTGAGTACGCTCGCGAGCACGGCCAGGATCATGGAGAAGTGCTGGCCAAAACCATCGAGGGCATCCGGGAGGCATGGCGCTCCGGCGCCACGCTGATCGTCTACAACGCCGCCTATGACCTCAGCGTTCTGCGCGCCTTGGAGCCTAGCTTCACTGTCGACGGCCCCGTATTCGATCCCTATGTGGTTGATAGGGCAAAGGATCAGTACCGCAAGGGCAAGCGCACCTTGGAAAGCGTGTGCCAGCACTACGGCGTGAATTTGGACAACGCCCACGAGGCGACGGCAGATGCGGTGGCTGCCGCCCGTGTGGCGTGGATGCTGGCGCGCAAGTATCCCGAGGTGACACAGATGTCAGCAGATGAACTGATGCTTTCGCAGGCCACGTGGTTCTACGAGTCCCAGAAGGGACTGCAAGAGTGGTTTCAGAAAAAAGGCAAGAACGTGCAGGTCAACACCGCGTGGCCACTCGCCGAATAGTTTTAAGAAAACCTATCGCAGCGCCCATTTGTTTCTTATCTCCCCCTAGGAGCAGAATAAAGGTGTAGAGGTTCTTCCCCTCTGCTGCTCACTGACGTTTTTATTGACGCCCACTGGGTCTCCAGCCGAGCTCGAAGGGAATTCACTGGCGCAGCAGGGGATGGGAGCCAACGCTTCCAGAAAGTAGATGCTTCAACAAGGCCGACCCCTGAAGAAGGCAGACGCCTGAAGAAGACAGCTGAATACAGAAAACATCTGAATACACCGAAATGGGGCACTAGGGATCATGGACGATAAAAGCAATCCCCAGGGTGCAGGGCACAATGGCGCTGAACTCAGCGGAGCTGGGCAACACTCAGCTGACGAGCGCTCAGCTGCACAACACACAAGTGGGCAGCACGGCTCTGAACAGCATTCGGCAGGACAAGCTCCAGCCGGACAGAGCTCCCAGGAGAAGCAGGCCGCTCCTGGTTACGCCGTCGCTTCTGCTCCGCAGATCGCGGAGTCTAAAAGGGAGAAGAAAGACAACACCCACTGGCTATACATCGGCGTGATCATCGCCGTGATCGCCGGCATCATCTTTGGCCTCGTGGCGCCAGATACAGCCAAGGGGTTTAAAGAGCTGGGCACCACCTATGTCAGCCTGATCAAGATGATCATCGCACCGGTGATCTTCTGCACGATCGTGCTGGGAATTGGCTCGGTGAGGTCTGCGGCGTCAGTAGGTAAAGCAGGCGGCCTGGCACTGACATACTTCGTTACGATGTCCACCTTCGCCCTCGCAGTGGGCCTGGTGGTTGGCAACATTCTCCAGCCGGGCGATGGCCTGAACCTGAGCACCGGCGGAAGCAACACCTTCGGCAACGGCGAAGAGCAGAAGGCCGAAGGCCTGGTGGGCTTTGTCCAGGGCATCGTCCCGGACACCTTCTTCAGCGCCTTTACCAGCGGCCAGATTCTGCAGGTGCTTTTCATTGCCCTACTGGTGGGCTTCGCCACGCAATCGATGGGTAAGGCCGGCGAGCCGATCCTCAGCTTCGTAGCCACGCTGCAGAAGCTGGTATTCAAGATCCTGTCCTGGATCCTGTGGCTCGCCCCGATCGGCGCCTTCGGCGCCATGGCGGGCGTAGTCGGCGGCACGGGCATCAAGGCCGTTCTGCAGCTGGGCGTGCTGATCCTCGGCTTCTACATCACCTGTGTGATCTTCGTGTTCGGCATCCTGGGTCTGATCCTGCGGGTATTCACGGGGTTCAACATCTTCAAGCTGGTGAAGTACTTGGGCCGCGAGTACCTGCTGATCTTCGCCACCAGCTCCTCGGAGTCTGCACTGCCGAACCTGATGCGCAAGATGGAGCACATCGGTGTGGACAAGTCCACGGTCGGCATCGTCGTGCCGACGGGATACTCCTTCAACCTGGACGGAACCGCGATTTACCTGACGATGGCCGCCATCTTCATCTCGGACGCCATGAACGTCCACATGGGGCTCGGCGACCAGATCAGCCTGCTGGTATTCATGATCATCGCCTCCAAGGGAGCGGCGGGCGTGTCCGGCGCGGGCATCGCCACGCTGGCAGCCGGCCTGCAGTCCCACCGCCCGGAGCTGCTGGGCGGCGTGGACATCATCGTCGGCATCGACCGCTTCATGTCCGAAGCTCGCGCGCTGACCAACTTCTCCGGCAACGCCGTGGCCACCCTGCTGGTCGGCAAGTGGACACACACCGTCGACAAGGAGCAGGTCAAGCGCGTGCTGAACGGTGAAGATCCGTACGTGGATGCCGGGGACGACCACAACGTCGACCTCAAATACCCGTCGGTGAAGAACCCCGCCACGGCACACCTGCAGCCCACCCCGCAGGTAAACCTGGACGATTACCGTCAGCAATAGCCCGGCGAGCGGTAGCCTGCCAGGTGCGGGTGCGGGTGCGCGGCGGGCGCGGTTCCGACACGGCGCAGTAGGCGCTGGGCATGTCCGACCGCTGGCCGTGCCTGGCTAGCGGCGGAGACCGCGGCCCGGTCAAGCGCGCAGTGGGCGCGGCGCGGCAGCGGGGGACTGCCGCGTAAGGGGGATCACCGGCAGGACTATACTGAAGCGCATGTCACACGAAGCTTCACGTCCCGTAAGCGAGGAGAACGCCCCGGCAGGGCAAGTCCCAAACACGGAAGAAAACGCCGGCACGGAGACCACCGCAGCTGCAACCACCGCCGGTGCTGGAACCACGTTTGGTGCAGGAGCCACCGCCGGTGCTGATTCCACCGCAGGCACGGAGGCCATCTCCGGCGCGGAATATCTGAAGAAGATCGTCTCCGCCCCCGTCTACCGCGTGGCCACGAACACGCCACTCGAAAACATGGAAACGCTGTCCAAGCGCATCGGCAACGAAGTGTTGGTCAAGCGCGAAGACCTGCAGCCCGTGCACAGCTTCAAGATCCGCGGCGCGTTCAACCGCATGTCCCAGCTCACGGACGACGAGCGCGCCCGCGGAGTCGTCGCCGCCTCCGCCGGCAACCACGCCCAGGGCGTAGCGCTCTCCGGCACGGAACTCGGCGTCCGTACCGTCATCGTCATGCCGGAAGTGACACCCAGCATCAAAATCGACGCCGTCCGCAGCTTCGGCGGGGAAGTGCTGCTGCACGGCGCAAACTTCGACGAAGCCAAGGCCAAGGCCATGGAACTATCCGAAGTAGAAGGCATGGTCTGGGTCGCACCCTTCGACGACGAAGCCGTCATCGCCGGCCAAGGCACCGCCGGGCTGGAAATCTTCCAATCCCGCCCCGACGTCGACCGCGTCTTCGTGCAGGTCGGCGGCGGCGGACTAGCCGCCGGAATCTCCGTGCTTCTCAAAGAACTAGACCCCAATATCCAGGTCATCGGTGTGGAGCCCGAAGAATCCGCCTGCCTCACCCACGCACTCGCCGCCGGACACCCCGTGGCCCTCGACCACGTCAGCCTCTTCGCCGAAGGCGTGGCCGTCAAGCAGATCGGCAGTGAGACCTTCCGAGTCTGCCGCGAATACCTCGACGACGTCATCACCGTCAGCTCCGACGAGATCAGTGCCGCCATCAAGGACATCTTCGACGACACACGCGCCATCGCCGAGCCAGCCGGCGCCGTCGCCCTGGCAGGCCTGAAGCGCTACGCCGCCGACCACCAAGTCGAAGGAGAGACCCTGGCACACGTACTGTCCGGCGCGAACGTGAACTTCCACTCCCTTCGCTACGTCTCCGAACGCGCGGAAATCGGCGAGGGCGGCGAAGGTATTTTCGGCGTGAGCATCCCCGAGCGCGAGGGAGCCTTCCTCGAATTCTGCAAAATCCTCGGCCACCGCGCCGTCACAGAATTCAGCTACCGAGTCGGCCAGCGCGACGGGGAGAAGCCCGCCCGCATTTTCGTGGGCGTCAAGCTCAAAAACGGCGAAGACGAGCGCAAGGCCATCGCCGAAGACCTCCACGAGGCAGGCTACGGCGTGGTCGACCTGTCCGACGACGACGTGGCCAAGGAGCACGTCCGCTACATGATCGGTGGCACCCCCGGCCAGCACGTCGACGAAACCGCCTACAGCTTCGAGTTCCCCGAAAACCCGGGAGCCCTGCTGCACTTCCTGGAGGTCCTGGGAACCCGCTGGAACATCACGGGCTTCCACTACCGCAGTTTCGGCATGGACCACGGCCGCGTGCTGGCGGCGTTCGAGGACGTCTCCGGCGACGCAGAATTCCAGGAGCACCTGCAGCAGCTCGGCTACCACGCCACGGACGTGACAGACAGCCCGGCCTACGACTTCTTCATCAGCGCCGAGTAGCTGGGCGCCTAAGTATGCGGCGCACCGGCACGCGGGTGGTACGCCGACGTGTGCAGCGTTAGCTGAAGAATGCGCCGAAGATCGCTCCGAGCTGGCGCAAATGCTCAACCTCACTGAGCAGAAAGTCCGGCCCACCCGGACGACCAATGATCAGCAGTAGGCTCGTGCCCTCGATCGGGGTGCCCGCCAGAGCGGAATCCATGACCGCCCAGTTCTCGGGAATCCAATCCTCGCGCTCTGGGTTCAACACGCGCGCCTCGTCCAACGGCGGGTGATCCAGCTCCTTGCCGTTGTCCTCCGGCGCGGCAGGGGAAGACGCCACCCGGTGAGTCCGCGGCAACGTATCCAGCACGACCGCCCAGCCTGCCGTCATGGAGCGCGGCAGGTCCTGCATCATGATCTCTAGCGCCTTTTCTTTGTGACGCCGCTTCTCCGCTACCCCGGACAGCATCTGAATCTGGCCACGTCGGTCGATAGAACCTGTAAAGGGGCGAATCGAGTCGACGTAGAAACCGTCGAGTTCCTGTGTGGCCGTGATCAGGCTGTCGGGCAGATGCCCAGACGGCAGGGAGACGACAATGTCGTCCATAACGAAGTCGGGCTCATCCTGTTCTGGGCGTCCGACGATATCCACACCGCGAATGTCACCGCCGACAGTTCCCAGCGCCATGGCGAGCAGACCAAGGGAGCCGGGGGTATCGGGCATACGCACACGCATAAGGAAAGACATGGCACCGATACTAGCGACACCTGAAGTCCACGGGGGCTACTTGCCTTGGCTAGAGTAGAACCCATGTCTGAGATTTCGCGCGAAGATGTTGCCCACCTGGCCCTCCTGGCTCGCCTGGACCTGGGGGAGCAGGAATTGGATGAATACGCAGCTCAGATCGACGGGATCGTCGATCACGTGGCCGCGATCGGGAAGGTAGACACCGAAGGCGTTGAGCCGCTGAGCCACCCCACTCAGAACGTTGACGGCGATGTCGCCGTGATGCGTGAAGATGTGGTCGTTCCGAGCCTCACCGCAGAGCAGGCCCTGGATCAGGCGCCGAAGCAGAGCGAACAGCGCTTTGAAGTGCCGCAGATCCTCGCGGACTAGGACAGCCTCCGAGGAACGCTTGCGTCACTGGGGCTGCGGCACAGCTGCCACGGGTGGCGTCAAAAAAGCTAAAAGACCGTTAGACGAACGAACGCTAAAGACACAAGCTTTAGAGAAGAACCTTTAAAGAAAAGCAAGGAACTGTAGGAACACTCATGGCTGAGAACAAGTACATCGTCGGTTCCCGGGACGACTCGGACTACACCACCTGGACCGCCGCGGAACTGGCGGAGAAGATCCACGCGCGCGAGATCAGCTCCCAGGAAGTTACGCAGGCCCACCTGGACCGCATCGGCGAGATCGACGGCGACATCCACGCATTCCTGCACGTTGGCGCCGACGAGGCGCTGGCGGCGGCCTCCAACGTTGACGACGCACTGGCCGCCGGCGATCAGCCGACCAGCAAGCTGGCCGGCGTGCCGCTGGCGCTGAAGGACGTCTTCACCACCACCGACGCGCCGACCACGTGTGCCTCCAAGATGCTGGAGGGTTACATGAGCCCCTACGACGCGACCGTCACCATGCGTCTGCGCGCCGCTGGCATCCCGATCCTGGGCAAGACGAACATGGACGAGTTCGCCATGGGCTCCTCCACCGAGAACTCCGCCTACGGCCCGACGAAGAACCCCTACGACCTGGAGCGCACGCCAGGCGGCTCCGGCGGTGGCTCCTCTGCAGCGCTGGCCGCCGGCATGGCTCCGCTGGCCATCGGCACGGACACGGGTGGCTCCATCCGCCAGCCCGCCGCACTGACCAACACCGTTGGCGTGAAGCCGACCTACGGCACCGTTTCCCGCTACGGCCTGGTGGCTTGCGCCTCCTCGCTGGACCAGGGTGGCCCGACGGCGCGCACGGTTCTGGATACCGCGCTGCTGCACGAGGTTATTGCGGGGCATGACGCCAACGACTCGACCTCCTCCTCCCACGCCGTCGCGCCGGTTGTCGAGGCGGCGAAGCAGGGCGCCTCTGGAGACTTGAGCGGCGTGAAGCTGGGTGTGGTTAAGCAGTTCGAGCGGGCCGAGGCCTTCCAGCCGGGCGTGCTGGAGACCTACCACGCCAACCTGGAGCAGCTGAAGTCCCAGGGCGCTGAGCTGGTGGAGGTCGACTGCCCGAACTTCGACCACGCGCTGAACGCCTACTACCTGATTCTGCCCTGTGAGGTCAGCTCCAACCTGGCCCGCTTTGACGGCATGCGCTACGGCCAGCGCCGCGGAGACGACGGCTCCCGTTCCGCCGACCAGGTGATGAGCCTGACCCGCGCCGAAGGCTTCGGCCCGGAGGTTAAGCGCCGTATCATGCTGGGCACCTACGCCCTGTCCGTCGGCTACTACGACGCCTACTACTTGCAGGCTCAGCGCGTGCGCAACCTGATCTCTCAGGACTTCGCCAAGGCCTACGAGCAGGTCGACGCGATCGTCGCGCCAGTGACGCCGTCCACCGCCTTCAAGCTGGGCGAGAAGGTCGACGACCCGCTGGCAATGTACATGTTCGACCTGTTCACCCTGCCGCTGAACCTGGCTGGCGTGTGCGGCATGTCCGTGCCGGGTGGCTTCGCTAGCGACTCCGGCCTGCCGACCGGCCTGCAGATCATGGGGCCGGCGCACGGCGACGACCGCCTGTACCGCGTAGGCGCGGCCTTCGAAGCCGGCCGCGACTAATCGGCCACACATAGCTGGCTGACCCTGAACTGGCGGGGTAGGGGAGCCCCTCGGCCGGCTCACCCGCAGCCGGTCTGGCGTCCCCAGAGTTGGCGGGCAAGGCGGTCGGTCTGGCCTTGCGGTTACCCAGCCGCATAGTTTTGCCGAGGTCGGGGCGCTGAAATGTTCAGGCCCGGGCGGCCGGCGGCGGAGGCCGGGGATCCGCGTATGGTGGGGGACATGGGTAAGATTCCCGAACTTTACACAGGCGACGGTTTCGTCGAAGACCCCGACGGGTCCCGACGCTGGGGAGTCCTCGGCGCGGCAGGACTGTTCCTCGTCACCGACGACCGCCACGTCCTGATGCAGCACCGCGCCAAGTGGACCAACCGCGGCGGCACCTGGGCTCTGCCCGGCGGTGCCATCGACGTCGGCGAATCACCCACCGACGGCGCCCTCCGCGAAACGTGGGAAGAGACGGGCGTGGGGGCGTCATCGGTAAAGGTACACCGAGAAATCGTCACCTCCACCGTGCCCGTCAAGGTTGCGTACTGCCGCCTGCCCGTCCGCGACGATGAGTGGCACCTCTTCGCCGACATCGAGACAATGGTCGAACGCAGCGGAGACCCCCGCAAGGCCCTGCAGGATTTCCCCGTCCGACACCCTAGCCTCGACGCCTCGCTGAACGCCCACGGAATCTTCGGACTCGGCGGCACATTCTGGTGGCAATACGAGAACCCAGAAATCAACGAGTGGACGTACACCACCGTCCTGGCCACCTGCTCCGAACACCTGGAGCTGCACCCGACCGCTGAATCACTGGAGCTACTGTGGCAGCCCATCGACCAGCTGGAAGAACTACCACTGATGCCGGAGTTTAAGGCCAGTTTGCCCGCCATCCGGGCGGCAGTAGACTCCCTCTAATGAATTCAGCTCAGCCCCAGAGCCGTGCGCAAATGCGCCGGCAGAGCCAGCAGGGCCGTCGGGATCAGCTGAGCGACGGGCGTTACCCCGCGCTGCCGCTCCCGCTGCCGCAGGCATGGCGTGCCCTCGTGGCGCTGTGCATCGGCTTTTTCATGATCCTGCTGGATCAAACGATCGTCGCCGTCGCCACGCCCGCATTCCAAGCCGACCTGCACGCCGACTACGGCCAAGTGCTGTGGGTCACCAGCGCCTACCTGCTGGCGTTCGCGGTGCCGCTGATGGTCACGGGCCGGCTCGGCGACCGCTTCGGCCCGAAGAACCTCTATATCGCGGGAATGACGATCTTCACGCTCTCGTCGCTTGCCTGCGGACTGGCCGGCAGCATCGAAACGCTGATCGCCGCCCGCGCCGTGCAAGGTATTGGCGGATCTTTATTGACGCCCCAGACCATGAGCGTGATCAACCGCATCTTCCCGCGCGACAAGCGCGGGGCAGCACTGGGCATCTGGGGTGCCACGGCGGGAATCTCCACGCTCGCCGGGCCACTGCTCGGAGGCCTCATCACCCAATACGCAACCTGGCAGTGGGTGTTCTTCATCAACGTACCCATCGGTGTGCTATCCGTGGTGATGGTCGCCCGCTGGGTACCGCGGTTCCAGCCGACCGAGGAACGCATCAACGTGCCGTCGATCCTGCTTTCCATGGTGGCGATGACGATGGTGATCTACGGCATCCAAGAAGGCGACCCCGCCGGGTGGGCGCCGTGGATCTGGGGACTGCTGTTCGGAGGCGTGGCGCTGCTGGTGGCCTTCGTCTGGCTGCAATCCCGCCTGCCCGCAGGCAGCGCGCTCGTGCCGATTGCGCTGTTCGCACGCCGCCACTTCGCATTCGGCAACGCATCCATCTTCACCATGGGCTTCACCGTCGCCGGCATGATGGTGCCAGTGATGATGTACCTGCAGGAAGTCCACCTCTTCAGCCCGATGAAAGCCTCCTTCGTAGTGACGCCCATGGCCATCATCGCTGGAATTATGGCGCCGTTCGTCGGCCGGCTGGTCGACCGCTACGAACCCAGGCGCTTCGCTGTCCTCGGGTTCTGCCTGATGGCTGTGGGCGTGGCCGCGCTGGTGTTCTCCATGCGGCCAGAGCGGCCATTGTGGATGATGATCGGGGCGTTCGTGATCCTCGGATTCGGAAACTCCTTCGTCTGGGCTCCGAACTCCACCACCACCCTGCGCGACCTGCCGCCCCAGTTCGCCGGAGCGGGCTCTGGAATGTACAACGCCACCCGCCAACTCGGCGCCGTCACCGGAGCCGCCGTTATCGCCGCCGTCGTCCAAGCGCGCGTCAGCGCCGTCGGCCCCCAGGCCTTCGGCGACTCCCTGCTGCCCGCGGTGATCATGCTGATGCTAGGCGCAGTGGCCTCCGCCATGGCTCGGCCAGAGGGTAGCCGTGGAAACGAGTAGGCGTCAATAATAAAGACAATAAAGACGGGAAAAAGACCGAAAAAAGACCAGTAGAGGTCAGCTAAACCCCCGAAACCGTCGCGAAACAATCCCGCCCGGCAGATCCCGCGGGGTATCGCTAAACTTTAAAACATGCGTATTGCGACCTTGACCAGTGGTGGAGACTGCCCAGGATTGAACGCCGTCATCCGAGGCATCGTGCGGACAGCGGCCGGGGAAGGCCATACCGTCGTCGGATTTGAAGACGGCTGGCAGGGACTGCTGGAAGACCGCCGCGTGCAACTGTACGACGACGACTTCATCGACCGGATCCTGCGCCGCGGAGGCACCATCCTCGGCACCGGACGCCTACACCCCGACGACTTCATGGCCGGCATCGACCGCGTCAAAGCCAATCTCGCGGATGCAGGCATTGACGCCCTGATCCCAATCGGCGGCGAAGGCACCCTTAAGGGCGCGCGCTTCCTGCACGACAACGGCGTGCCGGTTGTCGGCGTGCCGAAGACCATTGACAATGACGTCAACGGAACCGACTACACCTTCGGCTTTGACACCGCCGTCGCCGTCGCCACCGACGCCATCGATCGCCTGCACACCACCGCCGAATCGCACGACCGCGTGATGATCGTGGAAGTCATGGGCCGCCACGTCGGTTGGATCGCTCTACACGCGGGCATGGCCGGCGGCGCGCACGAAATCCTGATCCCGGAGTTCCCGTTCGACATCGACGATGTCTGCCGCCGGATGGCCCGCCGATTCCAGCTGGGGGAGAAGTACGGCATCATCGTCGTTGCCGAAGGCGCACTGCCGAAGGAAGGGACCCTGGATGTTGCCGAACGCGAAGTGGACCAGTTCGGCCACGAGAAGTTCCAAGACATGTCCGCGCTGATCGCCAAGGAGATCGAAAACCGCCTGGACACCGACGTGCGTTCCACCGTGCTGGGGCACATCCAGCGCGGCGGAACTCCCACGGCGTTTGACCGCGTGCTGGCAACTCGCTTTGCCGTGAATGCCACCAAGGCCGCCATCCGGGGAGAGTTCGGCAAGGTCGTTGCACTGAAGGGCGGCAGCATCGAGCTGATCGACTTTGAAGAGGCCGTCGGCACGCTGAAGGAAGTTCCTGAGAGGCGCTACGAAACGGCGCGCTCGCTGTTCGGCTAGCGGACGCCGCGGACGCCGAGGGCGCCGCGGACGCCGTGAGGCGGCGCAGCAAAGGTGCAGGGCGGCGGAGGCGCGCGAGCAGCCTGGCGCGGCGTAATGGCGAGAGAGCCAAGCGCCACAGGCAGGGCGCGCTGTGTGGCTGACGTTAAGCCAGCGCCGGGCGGTGCTGAAATGCGGTACAGCATGCCTGGCGGAGAATTGTCAAGGGGGAATTGAAAAGCCTGTGGAAAACGCTTGCGAAGAGGGCGAGTTATCCACAGGTGGTCGCGCGGGGTGGGGCAAAGATTTTGCGCATGGTTTAGCGTTCGGGGCATGGAAAAGTTGCAGCAGCTCGCGGAGCTCAAGCGTCAAGTGGCGGACGCGCAGCGCCACGGCGTGGAGCTGCTGACAGAAGCCATGGGCAAGCCCGCCGAGCAGCTGCCGCTGGAACGCGAGTATGCGCGGAGCGTGGCGCGGGCCGCGGAACACTTCTCCGGGGCGGCGTACTCGCGCTATAAAAAGCGGGCGCTGGGAGCCGCCCAGCGCAACGGACATGGGCTGGATGTGCTGATACTGATCGCCGAGCGAGCACGGACGCTGGGGATCAAACAGCGTTACGTGTTTACCGAAGCGCTATGCAATACCGCTGGAGATTATGCGGCCATTTCGCGCCGGGCGACGCAACTGCGGCGCGAAATGCAGGGGCCGCGGGTGCCCGACGACGGAGGACGCCGGATCATGCACGGCACGAAGACCACCATCCAGTTCACGGGGCCGTCGCACCGCATGTCGGAGATTTGGGAGTCCGCACGCCTGGATCCACTGGCGTGGCTCACGGAGAATCGAACCATTCAACGCAGCACGCTGACCACCAATGTCGTGGTCAGCCTGGATGACTACATTCAGGTACTCAGCGGCCAAGGGGATGAGATTGAGCTGCGGGCCACCAACGGTGCCGTCTTCACCGGGGCGGAATACGTCGCCCGCCGTTTAGAAGACGCTGTGTTTCCCCGCCAGCTATCCACGCCAATTGCCGACGCTTCAATCGCCGACGCGGCCGGGGCAGATAGCACCTCGGCAGGCTCGGCCGGGGTGGCAGGCAGCACATCGGCAGGCACGGCCGGCGCGCAGGGCGCGGCCGGTGCGGCCGCTACGGCGGAGGCAGCTGGTGCGGCCGAGGTAGCAGGCGTGGCCGGTGTGCCCACTATGGCGGGGCCGGCGCTTAATGCGAGTCCAGCCGACGCGGCCCGCGCGGAGGGCGCGGCCGGTGCGGCCGCTACGGCGGAAGCGGCGCTTACTGCGAGTTCAGTCGGTGTGGCAGTTGTTGCGGAGGCGGCCGGGGCGGCAGGCGTGATGCTGAATGATGGAGATTGCATCACGCTGATAGCCCCGGAGCGAGGACCGGTGAATTTGTACAGGGTGAAGCGGTTGGCGTCATCAAAACAGCGCCGAATGCTGGAAGCCGAAACGACGCGGTGCGCCTGGCCGGGATGTGGGCGTCCGGCGAGTGAATGCCAAGTTCACCACCTGCAGGAATTTGCGAAAGGCGGAGAAACAAACCCCGAGAACATGACGCTTTTGTGTCCGTATCACAATGGCGTGAACGGGCAACGCGGCCGCGGGCGGATGGCGCGCGAAGGCGGGCGCGTCACCTGGCTGCCGCCGGGGGGCGCCGGGACACGGGGAACCGCCGGGGCGCCGGGACGCGGGGAACCGCTCAGGCGCGCGACCGCCCTGGGAGACGTTGGAGTGGCCAAAGAAGGGCCGTAGGTGGAAATCGGCGCGCTGAAATGCGAGAGAGGTGCGCGGAGGTGCGGCTGCGTTGGCGCGCTGCTGCGTTGACGTGCTGCTGCGTTGGCGCGGTGGCGGTGCAGACGCGTTGGGAGCTGCCGGGCACCCAAAGGCAGGGCGTGGCGGGCGCGCGGCGTGAGCGGGCGGCCGCAGGCGCGAGGCATGAGCGGGCGATCGTGGACGCCCAGCGACCCTAACGCCACACGAATACGGGGACGTATTAAGATGGCTGGCATGACTGCGCCTGTCTACGATTACTCCGATGATGTGATGGACTTCGACGAAGTGCTGGAGCGCTTCGACCCGGTAATGGGCATGGAAGTTCACGTCGAACTCGCCACGAAGACGAAAATGTTCTCCACGTCTTCCGCGGAATTCGGCGACGCACCAAACAGCAACGTCGACCCATGCAGCCTCGGCCTGCCAGGCGCGCTGCCAGTCGTAAACAAGCTAGGCGTGGAGTGGGCCATCAAGATCGGCCTGGCGCTGAACTGCGAGATTGCTCCGAAGTCCCGCTTCGCACGCAAGAACTACTTCTACCCAGACCAGCCGAAGAACTACCAGATCTCCCAGTACGACGAGCCCATCGCTTACGACGGATACCTGGACGTCGTGCTGGAGGACGGCACCGAATGGCGCGTGGAGATTGAGCGCGCGCACATGGAAGAAGACACCGGCAAGCTGACCCACCTCGGCGGTGCAGACGGCCGCATCCACGGAGCCACCGCATCCCTGGTGGACTGCAACCGCGCAGGCGTGCCACTGATCGAGATCGTTACCAAGCCCATCGAGGGCGCCGGCGAACGCGCACCAGAAGTTGCGAAGGCATACGTCTCCGCACTGCGCGACCTCGTCAAGGCACTCGGCGTATCCGACGCACGCATGGACCAGGGCTCCATGCGCGTGGACTCCAACCTGTCCCTGCGCCCCGTCGGCACCACCGAATACGGCACGCGCACCGAAACGAAGAACATCAACTCTCTGAAGTCCGTCGAGCAAGCCGTGCGCTTTGAAATGCAGCGCCAGGCAGCCTGCCTCGTCAACGACGTGGAGATCGTTCAGGAAACCCGCCACTACCAGGAAACCGACGGCACCACCTCCAAGGGACGCCCGAAGGAAACCATGGCGGACTACCGCTATTTCAACGACCCGGACCTGCCGCCCGTACTCGCCCCCGCCGAGTGGGTCGAAGAGATCCGCGCCACCCTGCCGGAAATGCCGTGGATCCGCCGCGCCCGCATCCAGGAGGAGTGGGGCCTGAAGGACGAGGAAATGCGCGACCTCGTCAACGCCGGCGCCCTGGATCTAGTGGTCGACACCGTCGAAGCAGGCGCCAAGCCCGACGAAGCTCGCTCCTGGTGGGTCTCCTACCTCGCAGGCAAGGCAAACGAACAAGGCGTGGAACTTACCGGTCTCGACATCACGCCGACTCAGGTGGCGCGGGTGGCGTCACTAGTAAACGAAGGCAAGCTCACCACCAAGCTTGCACGTCAAGCAGTCGACGGAGTCTTGGCGGGCGAAGGCGACGTCGACGAGGTCGTCGCAGCGCGCGGCCTGGAAGTTGTGCGCGATGACGGCGCCATCGAAGCGGCAGTCGACGAGGCCCTGGCTGCAAACCCGGACATCGTCGAAAAGTACCGCGCGGGCAACAAGAAGGTCACCGGTGCGATTGTCGGCGCCGTCATGAAGGCCACCAAGGGCAAGGCAGACCCCGCGCAGGTCAACCAGCTGATCGCTAAGAAGCTCAGCTAGCAGCGCCCGAGCCCAATGGGCGGCGGAGGCGAAGCGCTGCCGTAGCCGGGGGGCCGGAATGCCGGACCGTCGGAGTCGAAAGGTGCGCGGAAACTCGGCAGGCACACAGCCGATGGAGTATGCCATCGAAGACATGCCGAGCGACCTCCCGCGGAAATCGCGCTGGTCAGAATAGTCTGGGGTGCGTGAATAACAACGCGAAGCCCAACAGTCCAGACGACGCTTTGTTCGGCAACTCCGCGGATGATCTGGCGGATGACCTGAACAACGACATCGACGTGCCCGTCTACCGTCGGGACGCGCAGAAGCCCACGGACGCCACACCTCCCGCCAAGGCGACCAAGATTGACAAGCCCGGCGAAGAGACTGCCGGCGAAGAAACTGCGGAAGCGTCAGCAGCAGGGGATGCTAAGCCCGAAGCTCCAGAGAGGGGGAAGGCTTCCGGGGGAGGGGCGAAGTCGGCGAAAACGTCAGAGCCGGCCGAGTCGGACGCTGCGGCCGCTGTGGCGGCTGAGAGCGCTCCGAACAAGAACACTGGTTCGGAGCGTGCGTCGACTGACACGTCGGCCGAGGCTTCGGCTGAAATTCCAGGGACAGAGGCTCCAGAGGCTGAAACTCCTGTAGAGGAGAAGCCGGCCAAGCGGGATATTTATGCGGTTCTGGGCCGGGCGCGTCCGCAGCGCATTGAAAGCCGCCCGCCGGAGCCGGAAGTGGATCTGTCGAAGCTGGACGCCTCTCAGCCCGCTGCCGACGCTGGTGCTGATGTGGGCGCTGCCAACGGCGCGTCCGATCGTTGGGGCAAGGTTGATGACGCCAACCCGGCGGAGCGGCCCACCACTTCAACCAACGATCAGGCCTTCATCCGACAGGCGAAGAACGGCGCGACCCCTGCCGCGAGCGCTGGTGTGACCGGCGCGGCTGCTGGCGCGGGAGCTGCAGGCACGACCGATGGCTCTGAAAATGGCAACGCTGCCGCGGGTGCGGCGGGCGCGGGTGTTGCCGGCACGTCTGATGGTTCTGAGATTGGCGGTGCAGGCGCGGCTGGCGGCGCTGATACGGCCGCTGGGGCTGCTAGTGCTGGAGTGGTTGGCGCGGGCGCTGGCGCTGGTTCTGGTGTGACCGGCGCGGGCGCGGCTGGCAGCGCTGACACGGCTGTTGATGCTGGCGTGACTGGGGTAGATCACGACGCGGTGAGCGCAGACCGCGACGCGGCGGGTGCGGGTGCAGTCGCGGAAGTTAAGCGCGGCACCACCAGCTTCGGACTGTTCATCCTGCGCGCAGTGCTGGGCGCGTACCTCTTGGTACGCGGCCTGCAGACGCTGTTCGCCTTCGGCGGAGACCCGGGCGTCGACGTATTCCAGAGCCAACTGGGCAACTACAACTTCACCGATATCCTCGCCATCGGCATCCCGGTCGCGGAGGTTGTTGCCGGCGGGCTACTGCTCCTCGGCCTCGTCACGCCTTTCGGCGCGGCACTCGCCACAGTCGTCGGCGGTTTCATGGCATTCCACAATCTCGACAGCTTCCAGGGAACCCTATGGCCATACGGCCTGAGCCCTCACGTCCAACTGTGGGCGGCGCTGACGGTGGCGTCAATAAGCCTCATCTTCCTCGGCCCCGGCCGGATCAGCCTCGACCGCAGCAGGGGATGGGCAACCCGACCGTTGGCGTCCGCTTGGATTTTCTTCGTAGTCGCAGCGGCGGCCACCGCCGGACTATGGCTCGGCGTCGGCGGAGGAAACCCGTTCAATTAGCTAGCTTCTTTCCGCCAATACTCGCCCCGTCGCGGTGTCCGTCTGAGCCACCGTGGCGGGGCTTCCGTCTGCGACAACCCGGCCGCCCCGCGCGCCGGCCCCCGGCCCCATTTCGAGCACCCGGTCCGCCTGCGCGGCAACTCGCATGTCATGCTCCACAACCACCACAGTGTTCCCGTTGTCGACCAACCGCTGGAGTTCCGTCACAAGCAAATCCACATCCGCCGGGTGCAGGCCGGTGGTCGGCTCATCCATGAGGTACACGGTATGCCCCCGCTGAGCCCGCTGCAGCTCCGTAGCCAACTTGATCCGCTGGGCCTCGCCGCCGGAAAGCTCCGTGGCCGGCTGGCCGAGCCGGAGGTAATCCAACCCCACAGCCGACAGAGCCCGCAGAGCTCGGGCGATTGCCTCTTCGTCGGCGAAGACCTCCCGTGCTTCAGCGATGGTGAGCTCCAGCACGTCCGCGATTGTCCGGCCGTTCCAGGTGACTTCCAGCGTTTCAGCGTTGTAACGCGCGCCGTGACAGTCGGGGCAGGGAGTGTAGCTGCCGGGCAGGAACACTAGCTCGACTTCAATCTGCCCTTCGCCGCTGCAGGTGGGGCAGCGTCCTTGGGTGACGTTGTACGAGAACCGGGAAACGGTCCAGCCGCGCCGCTTCGCTTCGTCGGTCTGTGCGAAGAGTTTCCGCACGCGGTCGAATAGTCCGGTGTACGTTGCGAGGCAGGATCTGGGGGTTCGGCCGATGGGCTTCTGTGAGATTTGCACCAACCGGTTGATGGCAATGTCTGAGTTAAGGTCTGCGCTGAGTTTGGCCGTTGCTGCTCTTGCGGAGTCTGTTTTTTCTTCGGGGCCTTTACTTTTGGACGCCACGTCTCCGTCGTCGACCGATGTCTTCACCCGTTCGCGCAGTGAGTTGGCCAGCGTGTACAGGAGCGTGGACTTGCCGGAGCCCGAGACTCCCGTGATCGCGGTAAACGTGCCGAGGCCGAATTCCACGTCGAGGCTGTTCAGGGTGCGCTCGTTGATGTCCGTGAGGCTGAGTGTGCCGGAGGGGGTGCGCGCTTCGGCGTCGGTGGTCAGTTTCAGCGGCCCGGCGGCGAGGGCTCGTCCGGTGGGGCAGTCCAGCCCGGCCAGGCCCGTGCTGTCGGACGGGATCTGGAATGTGCCCTGGCTGGGATCCCCGACAGCAGCGGCAGTGGTCGCTGAGCCTTGGGATGGGGCCGGGCAGCAACTCTCAGCCTGGTAGGCGTTCGGGTCCCGGAGTTTGGTCGGGTTTTGGGACTTAGCCGGGCCGGAGTAGAGGATCTCCCCGCCGAGTTCGCCTGCGCCGGGGCCGACGTCGACGATCCAGTCGGCCTCCGCAACCAGGTGCATGTCGTGTTCGACCAGGAGGACACTGTTGCCCGCGTCCAGGAAACCTCGGACTAGCCGCATCACTGCGCGGCGCTCCTCGGGGTGCAGACCCGCGGACGGCTCGTCCAGAACGTATGCCACTCCGAAAAGTCCCGACCGCAGCTGGGACGCCAACCGCAGCCGCTGCAGCTCACCCGCCGACAGGGTGGAAGTGGCACGATCCAGGCTCAGGTGCCCCAAACCGAGATCCACCACAGACTCCAGCGTAGGGATCGCCTGTTCCAGCAGAATCCGCTCGGCCTCCGCGCTGGCGGAACCTCCGCCGGCTGGCGCGGCCGCACGGCGTTCGGCGAAGCGAGAGAGAACGTCTTCCAAAGGAAGCGCCCCAAGGCGATCGATGGGAAGGTCGAGGTATTCCACGGAAAGGGCGTCGACAATAAGGCGACGACCATCACACACCCCACAGCGGGAAGACTTCATAAACGACAGGACGCGGCGTCGTGTGGAATCGGAACCCGTCTCCGCCAACGTCTTCCGCAGATAAGAGGCCACCGAACGCCAAGTGCCCTCATACGTCCGCTGAATCTGATCCGCACCCCGGTGGGGGTGGATCGTCACCACCGGCCGCTCGTCCGTGAAAAGGATCCAATCCCGGTCGGCCCGCGGGATGTCTCGCCACGGAATGTCCATAGGGAAGCCGAGCTCCGCGACAATATCGTGGAAGTTCTTCCCCAACCACGCGCCGGGCCAAGCGGCGATAGCGCCCTCGTCGATGGAAAGCGACGGGTCCGGAACCATGGACTCCTCCGTCGGCTCATGCACCACTGCCGTGCCCTGACACTCCGGGCACATTCCCGCCGTCGTATTAGGGGAGAAGCTGTCCGAGTCCAGACGCCCGCCGTGGCGTTCGCGCACTTCCGCAGGGTAATCGCCGCAACGGGAATACAGCAGGCGGATCGTGTTCGACAGATTTGAAACTGTCCCCACCGTCGAGCGCGCCCCGCCCGCCTGCGCCCCCTGCTGCAGCGCGACAGTCGGCGGCAGCCCCTCCACGGACCCCACGCGTGGGTCGACGGCCCCGCCGATGAGCCGGCGCGCGAACGGCGCGACGGATTCCAGGTACCGCCGCTGAGCCTCCCCATGCAGCGTGCCAAACGCCAGCGAAGATTTCCCCGAGCCGGATACGCCCGTCACCGCCACCAGGGCGTTACGGGGCAGCGAGACGTCCTGGTGTTTGAGGTTGCGCAAGTGTGCGTCGCGGACGCGGATCATCCCGTCGTCGCCAGCGCTGCCGCAAGCGCGGCCGCCGCGGGCGCTGTCAGCCTCGACTGCATTGGTCTCTGCGCGTTCTGCCTCGGGCTGGATGTGTGAATCATGCATGCCCTCCAGCCTACGGCCGTCCGGGAGGCCGTGTTCCGGAGATGTAGGCCGGGGCGGGGCGGCAGCGCTGCCGGAGAAGTCGGCCGGGCGCTCGAAGCCAGATCTTGTGGCCGGGGCGGGGCGGCAGCGCCACCGTTAAGGGGGCGTGCTGGCTGCAGCGTGAGGCTGGGTATGCGGAGGGTACGCGCCCGCTGGGGTTACTTCACCTCGCGGACGGCTCCGCGGTCAGCGGAGGTTGCCATCGCGGCATAAGCGCGCAGCGCCTTGGTGACCTTGCGCTGGCGAGTGGTGGGAGTCCACGGCTTGTCGGAAGCCTCCATCTCGGAGCGGCGGCGCACGATCTCCTCGTCGGAGACGTTCAGCTCCAATCGGCGCTCGTGCACGTCGATGGTGATCGGATCGCCGTCGCGGACCAGGCCGATCAGGCCGCCGTGCGCGGCTTCGGGGGAGATGTGTCCGACGGACAGCCCGGACGTGCCGCCGGAGAAGCGACCGTCGGTGATCAGCGCGCACTCCTTGCCGAGCCCCGCACCCTTGAGGAAGGCGGTCGGGTGCAACATTTCCTGCATTCCCGGGCCGCCGGCGGGGCCTTCGTAGCGCACGACCACGACGTGACCCGGCTTGACCTTCTTGTCCAGGATCACTCGCACGGCTTCTTCTTGGGATTCGACGACTAGTGCCTTGCCTTCGAAGTGCCAGATAGACGGATCAACACCCGCGGCCTTGATTACGGCGCCGTCTTCGGCGAGGTTGCCGCGGAGGACAACCAGGCCGCCATCGGCGGTGTACGCATGCTCTACATCGCGAATGACGCCACCCTCTGCATCGGTGTCCAGGCTGGACCAACGGTTCTCAGTGCTGAACGGCTCGGTCGTGCGGACTCCGCCGGGGGCGGCGTGGAACAGTTCGATGGCTTCCTCGGTGGCAGCTCCGGAGCGGATGTCCCAGGACAGCAGCCATTCCTTCAGCGTGGCGGAGTGAACGGAGTGAACGCCTTCGTTCAGCTTGCCGGCGCGGTAGAGCTCGCCGAGGATGGCGGGGATGCCGCCTCCGCGGTGAACGTCTTCCATGTGGTAGTCGGAGTTCGGGGACACCTTCGACAGGCACGGCACTTCGCGGGACAGTTGGTCGATGGAGTGCAGGTCGAAGTCGATCTCACCCTCCTGGGCGGCCGCGAGGATGTGCAGCACGGTGTTGGAGGATCCGCCCATGGCCATGTCCAGTGCCATTGCGTTCTCGAAGGCCTCGCGGGTGGCGATGTTCCGCGGCAGGACGGAGGCGTCTCCCTCGCCGTAGTAGCGGTGGCACAGTTCAACGATGGTGGTGCCAGCCTTGGTGAACAGGTCGCGCCGCTTGGCGTGAGTCGCCAAGGTGGAACCATTGCCCGGCAGGGACAGGCCAAGCGCCTCGGTCAGACAGTTCATCGAGTTGGCGGTGAACATGCCGGAGCAGGAGCCACACGTCGGGCAGGCGGCGGACTCAACCTCCAGCAGCGCCTGCGCGTCGACTTTGTCGGACGCGGAGGCGGAGATGGCGGTAATCAGATCCGTCGGAGCCTGTACGACACCATCAACTGCCACCGTTTTGCCAGCCTCCATCGGCCCGCCGGAGACGAACACCACCGGGATGTTCAGACGCATGGCGGCGTTCAGCATGCCGGGCGTGATCTTGTCGCAGTTGGAGATGCACACCAGCGCATCGGCGGCGTGGCCGTTGACCATGTATTCGACGGCGTCAGAAATAACCTCGCGGCTGGGCAGCGAGTAGAGCATGCCTGCGTGCCCCATAGCGATACCGTCGTCGACGGCGATGGTGTTGAACTCGCGGGGTACGCCGCCGGCTTCGCGGATGGCGTCAGCGACGATGTCTCCCACGTCCTTCAGGTGCACGTGACCCGGCACAAACTGCGTGTACGAGTTCGCGATGGCGATGATGGGCTTCTCGAAGTCCTGGTCCGTCATGCCTGTAGCACGCCACAGGGCGCGGGCGCCGGCGGCGTTGCGGCCCTGGGTGGTGACGGCGGATCTCAATGGGATGGCGTTCATACTGTTCACGGCTCTCTTCTTGTCGTTCTTACTCTGGAGTTCTTATTCCGGAAAAGTCTTTTCCTGTGATTTCTTGTTTTGCCGTTTGCTGGTTAGCACGGCAAAGCTTAAGCACGAGCCGGGCGGTCAGCTGCTGGTGTTGTCCCTTTCTGGGGCGCTTGTGTTTTGCGCGTCGGCGTCCGGTGCGGCGGCGTCCGGCGCATCGACTCCCGCTTCGCGGCGGCGCTGCTTTTCGTATTCCTTGTACTCGTCCTTGTCCATGAGTACGGCGTAGCCCTCCTTGTTGACGACTTGCACCTTGTCGTCCGTGGCTGCGCGGGCTGGGCTGACGGGGTCGGGGATTCGTCCGCTGCTGACCTTGTGCAGGTCGATCAGGGAGTTAAAGGTCACGCCCGGCAGCCAGATGCTGTTCTCCTGGTTGTCTACGGCGTAGGCGCGTCCGGCTCGGTTGAAGCGGAGCGCGCGGAAGTCTTCCCACTGCATGGTTTTGCCTGCGCGGAAGAGGTAGCGCGTGGTGATGGCTTTGTCGGACACGGTGGTTCGTACCCACAAAGTCCACAGGATAAACACTAGCGGCACTAGCGGAACCCAGAAAAACCAGGCGACCTTATAGCCCGTGAATAGCAGGCAGATCAGGAACATGACGAACCCGCCGAGGATGTGTTCGCGGCTGGGGTGGAAAACCTTCGAGTTCATGGTGTTCATTTAATCAGCCATGGGTGGTGTCGGTCGCATTGGGCGCACCCATCGCACCCATAGCGCGGGGCGCAGCGCCGTTCATGCTGTTGCCGCCGGTGCCGCTGTTGTTGGAATTATTCTGGACGCCACCATTTCCGCTGTTGGGATTGTTGCCACTGGAGTTGCTGTTTGGCTCATTTGCTGTCCCGTTGGGTGATCCGTCGTTTCCGCCGGGGTTCGAGTTGGCGCTCTGATCGGAGTTTGCACCTGAGTTTGAGCCAGCGTTTCCGTCGGTGTTGCCGCCAGCGTTGCCGCCAGGGTTTGAGTTGGCGTTTCCGTCGGTGTTGCCGTCAGTGTTTCCGCTGGAGTTCGGGTCAGCGGTGGGGTTGTTCTGGCCGGTGGAGTTATCGCCGGATTGATCGTTTGCTTCGGAGTTCTCGGGGCCTTCGGAGGATTCGCTGTTGGAGGGGCGGTCGCGCCAGTAGTCGGGGGAGAGCCAGCCGGTGTCTCCGCCCTCTGGGTTCGAGGAGGCCAGCGCCAGGCCGCCGACTAGCAGCAGCGCCAGGATCAGCCCGGTGGTGGAGGGGCGGGTGCGGCCACCGACGCTCATGATCCTCTTGAACTTGGAGGCGTGTTCCTCGTTTCGCCAGATGCCTTGGAACTTCTCCTTCTCTTCGTCGGCATCCTCTTCACCGGCATTCTCTTCACGGTCATTCACGCCGCTTCCATCGCCGGCGCGGCCTGCACCGTCAGTGCCGGCTGCCGCGCCGGCATCGCCGTCAGACCTGGAGGTGGTGTTGGGGCTTGCGGCGGAGTGGGAGTCCTGCGAGGGAACCGAATGCGTCCGGCCGATGGTTCCATCGCTGTCGAGGGGACGGACTCCGGAGCCGTCGGCCGGTGCCGCCTGGCCGGGTCCGTCAGCCGGTTCAGTCTGGCCAGGGCCGTCAGTCGTGGGAGCCTCCGTGGGCTGACCAGTTTTTTCACCCTGTGCAGTCTGGCCGGGCTGCGCGAGCTGGCTGGCTCGGTCAGCTCCTTCCGCCTGCACCGCATCCATGGCGGCAGTATCCACGGTGGCAGTTTCGTGCGCCGACGCGGTTCCGCGTGTCGCTAAAGCTTTGTCCACGGGTGCGGATCGGCCTACTGGTGCAGAACTGCTAGCAGAAGCGGCCCTGCGCTCCTTGTCTCCGTCGCCGTCACCGGTCACTGAAGCGGCGGTTCCTGCGGAGCCGCTCTGCAAAGCAGCAGTGGTTGAGGCCGACCGGTCGCTCGACGCGTGCTGGGCGGGAAGGACCTCCGTAGGCGCCAGCGCGGACTCCGCCGCCACAGCCTTCCTGGGATCGGCGACGGGGGAGGAGTGGGCGTCAGAACCCTCGAGAAAGACCCGCGGCATGTCGTAACGATCCCAGAACACATTCACCAGCGCCGAGCGCAAAACACGCTCCACAGCCCACTGGCGCGCCGGGTTCACCACGACCATCACTCGGAAGTTCACCTGCCACGACTGACCCGCCGCAGTGGGGGCGACGATATCCGTAGCTGGCAGAACCTCCAGCTCGCCGGTGACGTCCCCGGCGATAGTCGGATCCCCCAGAGCCTTCGCAGCCGTGGCCTCCACGCGATCCGTCAGCTGCGACATGGACTCGCCCGGCTGCAGAGGAACAGCCAAGTCCACCACCGCCCGCGACCAATCCTGGGAATAGTTCGTGATCACACCCGCGGAACCGTTCGGGATCGTCACCACCTCGCCGGAGGCCGTACGGACCTTCGTCGCGCGCAACGTCAGCGCCACAACCGTGCCCGAAATGTCACTGGACGTGCCGTCGAAGGCAACAAAGTCGCCCACGCCGAACTGACGCTCCGAGATGATGAAGAACCCCGCGAGGAAATCGCCGATCACGTTCTGTGCGCCGAAACCAATAGCAGCTGAGACGACGGTTGCGGGCAGGGCGGCACCCATAGCGGGGACGCCCAGGTTCGTCAGACCCAGCATGATGATGGCGAAGTACGCAATCGCTTGCAGCACGTACACCAACGCTCCGACCAGGGCGAGGCGGGATTTGGTGGCCTCCTCGCTCTCATCGAAGCGGTTGCTGACAATGCGAATCGCCAAACGCCCCACGCGGGGGATCAAAATTGCGATAATGACCAGTGCAGTCAAGGGAAGGCCGTGGACGACCACCCATTCCCAGAGCTGGAAAGCATAGAACTTCAACATGCTTCCCCACCGTAGTCCCGGAAACGATCGGGGAGAGTGCTCCGCCAGGATTCGGACGGGATTCTGACCTGACTCTGACCAGATTTTGACCAGATTCTGACCCGATTCTGATTCGTTTCCAGACGGGGTTCCCAGTCGGATTCACGGGTCGCGTTCAGGCGCGCGTACTGCGCGCCGGGGCGACCGTGGCTTCTGCGCCGGAGCAACCGGGGTAACTGCGCCGCCGGGTGCGTGGCGACCGGGAGGACATTGGAGTTTCGGTTGCGCTGAGGCTGAGTGCCAGAGGGGAACCGGAGGGAAGCCGCGGATGGGAACTGGAGGGGGAAGCTCAGGGGAGCCGGGGAGATCGGGGAGAGAGAAACCGGAGGGAGGCCGGGGGCGCGGGAGGGATGAAGTACAGGTCGGGGGCGTTTTGGGCTGTCCAGTAGGTGAGACGGGGGCATCATACTTTGGGAAACGAGTGGTCAACGGCTTGACTACTTTCGCGGAAGCCGCTAAATTTAGAGCCATGGAATTCACGCAACTAGTACGAGTACTCATTATCGAGGGGCGCCACTAGCTACCTCGTCGAGCTCGACACGGCGCCCCCGACAACTGACGCAGCAGCGTCGGCAAGTTGGGGGCTTTTGTTGTGTGGAGGACATGCACCTAACCGAACAAGCGATTCCACACCGAAGATTTTCGGCTCTATCGCTTCCTGGTGACGCCAGCTCGCCGAAGTGCGAACGCTGCGGCGTGCGCCGCGTGGCAATGCGTGGCGCTGATGCGCGTGGCACTGCGGGGCACTGCAGAGCTTTGCTTGGCGCTGCGTTGATGCGCAGCGCTGAGGCGCAAAAGCTGTGCCGCGTGGCGCGCGCCACGCGGCGCGGCTGCGACGGCGGGCAACCGGGAAGCGAAAGAGACAGAGAATTGAAGGCAGGACGGATTCCAGGACTCAAGGAGCGAAGGAAAACGTGACACACACATCACGCTCGCAACCCAGCCCCGCCACCTTGGCGAACAATCCCCGCGGCAAGCGGCCAGAGCGAATTAACGGCGCGCAAGCCGTAGTCCGCTCCCTAGAAGAGCTAGGCACCGATGTCGTATTCGGCCTGCCCGGAGGTGCTGTGCTGCCGCTCTACGAGGCGCTGTACGACTCCGAAAAGCTGAACCACATCCTTGTCCGCCACGAGCAGGGCGCCGGCCACGCCGCCACCGGCTACGCCCAGGCCACCGGCCGCGTCGGCGTGTGCATCGCAACTTCCGGCCCGGGTGCAACGAACCTGGTAACCCCCATCGCCGATGCCAACATGGACTCGGTGCCTCTGGTCGCCATCACTGGCCAGGTCGGTAAGGGTCTTTTGGGTACTGACGCCTTCCAGGAGGCGGACATTCGCGGCGTGACCATGCCGATCACCAAGCACAACTTCATGGTGACCCGCCCGGAGGACATCCCCGGCGCCATCGCCGAGGCTTTCCACGTGGCCTCCACCGGCCGCCCCGGCGCGGTGCTGGTGGACATCCCGAAGGACGTGCAAAACGCAGAGCTGGAATTCAACTGGCCGCCGAAGTACGAGCTGCCCGGCTACCGTCCGGTCACCAGCCCGCACCCGCGCCAGGTAGAGGAAGCCGTGCGCATGATCAGCGCGGCGAAGCGCCCGACGCTGTACGTCGGCGGCGGCGCGATCAAGGCAGAAGCGCACGCAGAACTGCTGGAGTTTGCAGAAGCCAACGACATCCCAGTTGTCACCACCCTCATGGCTCTGGGCAGCTTCCCGGCCTCCCACCCGCTGTACATGGGCATGCCCGGCATGCACGGAAGTGTCCCGGCGGTCGCAGCCCTGCAGCGCTCCGACCTGCTGATCACCATCGGCGCCCGCTTTGACGACCGCGTCACCGGCCACGTGGATAGTTTCGCCCCGGATGCGAAGGTCATCCACGCCGACATCGACCCGGCGGAGATCGGCAAGATCCGCGAAGCCAACGTGCCAATCGTCGGCGACGCCCGCGAAGTGCTGGCCGCACTCCACCAGGCGATGCGGAACCTGGACCTGAAGAAGCCCGCCACCGCCGGCTGGCTGAACTACCTCAACAAGCTGAAGCAGGACTTCCCCCGCGGCTACGACGAGCAGCCCAACGGCAAGCTCGCCCCGCAGTACGTCATCGAGACCCTGTCCAAGACCATCGGCCCGGACGCCATCTACGTCGCCGGCGTGGGGCAGCACCAGATGTGGGCGGCGCAGTTCGTGGACTACGAAAACCCGCGCACCTGGCTGAACTCCGGTGGTCTCGGCACGATGGGCTACTCCGTGCCCGCCGCCATGGGTGCAAAGGCCGGCAAGCCGGACACTTCCGTCTGGGCCATCGACGGCGACGGCTGCTTCCAAATGACCAACCAGGAGCTTGTCACCTGCGCGGTGGAGAAGCTGCCGATCAAGGTCGCCCTCATCAACAACGGAAACCTCGGAATGGTTCGCCAGTGGCAGACGCTGTTCTACGACCAGCGGTACTCCCACACCAACCTGAAGCCGGGGGAGACCTACCTGCCGGACTTCCTGATGTTGGCTGAGTCTATGGGCTGCGCGGCGTTCCGCGTCACAAAGCCAGAGGATGTAGAGCCGACCATCCGCAAGGCTGAAGAGATCAACGACCGCCCCGTCGTCATCGACTTCATCGTCGGCGAGGACGCGCAGGTGTGGCCGATGGTCGCCGCCGGCACGTCCAACGAGGAAATCCAGTACGCACGCAACCTGCGGCCGCTGTTCGACGAGGAATCCTCGGCGGCAGAATCGCCCGCGGAGATCCACGAGGTCACCCAGGAAGGTGAAGAAGACTAATGAGCACGAACAAGGTACAGGTCCACACCCTGTCCGTCCTGTGTGAGGACGTCGACGGCATCATCTCGCGTATCTCCGGCATGTTTACCCGCCGCGCGTTTAATATCCTGTCGATCAGCTCTGGTCGCACGGAGGTCGAGGGCATCAACCGCATCACCATCATCGTCGAGGGCGAGGATCACGTGGTGGAGCAGATCACCAAGCAGCTGAACAAGCTGATCCCCGTTATTAAGGTCACGCGCCACGACCCGGAGACCATCGTCTCCCGCGGCCTGATGATGGTGAAGGTCTCCGCTGACAACGCGAACCGCACCCAGGTGGTGGAGTCCGCGAAGCTGTTCCGCGCGCACGTGGTGGACGTCGGGCCGGAGTCGGTGATCATCGAGTGCACCGGTACGCCGTCGAAGCTGCAGGCTCTGCTGGACGTTTTGGAGCCGTTCGGGATTCGCGAGCTTGTCGAGGCGTCGCCGACTGCGATCAGTCGCGGTCCTCGCGCCATGTACCCGGCGAATCTCTAGGTTCTTTGGTGACGCCTTCAGCTTGCAGCCGGGTGGGCGTCACTACCTACGAAAGAGGGCAACAGCCCGCAACAGTTCACTATGTGGACGCAAAAGTCTCACTAAATGAAATAGAATCTGCTATAAAGGTAGACAGTCAACGAAAGGAAGCTCCCCATGGCAATTGATGTTTTTTACGACGACGACGCTGATCTGTCCATCATCCAGGGTCGCAAGGTAGCCATCATCGGCTACGGCTCCCAGGGTCACGCACACGCCCAGAACCTGCGCGAGTCTGGCGTGGAGGTCGTCATCGGCCTGCGTGAGGGCTCCAAGTCCCGCGCCAAGGCTGAGGAAGCCGGCTTTACCGTGAAGACCAACGCGGAGGCTGCGGAGTGGGCAGACGTGATCATGCTGCTGGCTCCGGACACCTCCCAGGCGAAGATCTTCGCCGAGGACATCGAGCCGAACCTGAACGACGGCGACGCACTGTTCTTCGGCCACGGCCTGAACATCCACTTCAAGCTGATCGAGCCGGCCGACAACATCATCATCGGCATGGTTGCACCGAAGGGTCCGGGCCACCTGGTTCGCCGCCAGTTCGTCGACGGCAAGGGCGTTCCGTGCCTGATCGCCGTTGAGCAGGACCCGAAGAACAACGGCCGCGACCTGGCTCTGTCCTACGCAGCTGCCATCGGTGGTGCGCGTGCCGGCGTGATCCCGACGACCTTCGAGGCGGAGACCGTTACCGACCTGTTCGGCGAGCAGGCCGTTCTGTGTGGTGGCACCGAGGAGCTGGTGAAGACCGGCTTCGAGGTTCTGGTCGAGGCTGGCTACGAGCCGGAGATGGCGTACTTCGAGTGCCTGCACGAGCTGAAGCTGATCGTGGACCTGATGTTCGAGGGCGGCATCGGCAACATGAACTACTCCGTGTCTGACACGGCTGAGTTTGGTGGCTACCTGTCCGGCCCGCGCGTCATCGATGCGGACACCAAGAAGCGCATGAAGGACATTCTGACCGACATTCAGGACGGCACCTTCACCAAGCGCCTGGTTGCCAACGTTGAGGGTGGCAACAAGGAGCTGGAGGAGCTGCGCGCTTCCTACAACGATCACGAGATCGAGAAGACCGGCGCCAAGCTGCGCGACCTGATGAGCTGGGTCAAGGTCGACGCTCGCGCCGAGACCGCCTAAAGCGGCCTGGTCACAACGGCCTGGCCGAAGTGGCCGGGCTGGGGTGGACTGGCTAAATAACTGAATACTCCAGATTTCCAAGTTTATAGATTCTGAATTTGGACTCTGCGCAGCGGGGAGCCGATGCAGTAGCCGCCAATGGCGAGCTGTGCTGGCTCCCCGCCTTTATTTTCAGTAGGTTGTCAATAAGGGATGCGGCTGTCTAAAGTGAGGGTATGAACGACCCCGCAAGTGCAGCTCAGCAACAACCACAGGACCGTGGTGGTGCCGACGTGCACCGCCACGGTTCTTTGCGTTCCAGCGCGTCCGCGGCTGGCGGCGCGCCCGCGTCGACCGCTGGCGGCGCGCCCGCGCCCGCCGGCGTATCTGAGGGTGGCTATGCACATTCGCACGATTCCGGCCATGCACATTCCCACGACTCTGGCCACGGGCATTCGCACGGGCATTCGCACTCCCACGCGCCGACGGATGCTCCGCTGCGCGCGCTGCTCATCGTGCTGGGCGTCACTGGCACAGTCTTCTTTGCAGAGGTGATCGGCGGTCTGATCACCGGCTCCGTCGCATTGCTGGCCGATGCGATGCACATGCTTTCGGACGCCGCCGGCCTAATCATTGCGGTCGTCGCCATTTTCATCGGCCGCAGGTCCGCAACCGCGCAAGCGACATTCGGCTATCGGCGGGTGGAGGTGCTCGCCGCGCTTGTTAATGCGGTCACCGTGTTGGGAATCTCCGCTTGGATCGTGGTCGAGGCGTTCCAGCGCCTCAGCGAGCCGGTGGAGATTATGGCCGGCCCGATGATGATCGTCGCGGTGATCGGCCTGCTAGCCAACATCATTTCCGCGTGGATCTTGAACCGCCAGCGGGAGCATTCCGTCAATGTCCAGGGTGCATTCCTGCACGTGCTGGCGGATATGTTGGGTTCCGTCGCGGTGCTCGTGGCCGGCGGCGTGATCATTCTGACCGGCTGGCAGTATGCGGACGTTATCGCCTCGCTGGTGATTGCCGCGCTGGTGCTGCCGCGCGCCTGGCAGCTGATGATGCAGGCCTTGCGCATTTTGCTCGAGCAGGCGCCTCCGGGCTACCGGCCCGCTGAGGTTGATGCTTTGCTGCGACAGGTCGACGGCGTGCTGGACGTGCACGATCTCCACCTGTGGTCGCTGGATGGCACGAGCGCGTTGGCTTCCGTGCACTTGGTGGTTCCGGAAGGGCGCGATCCGGCCGCGGTGCTGTGTGCTGCACAGGCCGCGCTGCAGGAGCGGGGGATCGCGCACGCCACCATTCAGGTGGAGCGCGCCAGCCACGCCGACCACGAGGGTCCGCAGAACGTCTGCTGATTTCGGCTTTACACAGTTCCGGCGTTACGTACAGCGCCAGCTTTGGGTAGTTCCAGTTTGCGTAGTTTCGGCTTTCGTCATTTCCAGAACTAAGCAGTGCCAGCTTTGAGCGACCGTGGGTTGCGGGTGTAGTTCTCGGCCTCCTGGATGCAAGTCACTAATGAAAACAGGTTGCAATAGTGTGTAGGGTTGCGGGCTATGAGACACGCACATAGCCATTCTTCCGGCCGCACGCCCTCTGAAACCACGCCCACTGCCGATGCTCCACGGCGGGGGAGTGCACCCGCCACCGCGCCCGCGCCCGTCGCCGCCAGCGCCGCATCCGCGCCCGCGTCCGTCGCCAGCGCCGCGCCCGTCGCCGCGCCCGTGACGGTGCTCTCCGGCTTCCTCGGCGCGGGCAAAACCACACTGCTGAACGACCTGCTCGCCAACCGAGGAGGCCGCCGCATCGCGGTGATCGTCAACGACTTCTCGGAAATCAACATCGACGCCGCCCTCATCGCCGGGGAAGGCCACCTCACGCGCGGCGAAGACCGCTTCGTCGAGCTCACCAACGGCTGCATCTGCTGCACATTGCGCGAGGATCTGGTGGAATCCGTCGGCACGCTCGCGCGCAGCGGCAGCTTCGACCACATCGTCATCGAATCCACCGGCATCTCCGAACCCATGCCCGTCGCCGCAACTTTCGAATGGCGTTGGGAGGATGGCACTCGCCTCGCGGACGTTGCGCCGATCGACACTATGGTCACTCTTGTTGACGCCGCCCAGTTCCTGCCGCAAATAGGTCAGAAGAAGCTGCTCACAGAAGCGGACCTGCAGGCGACTGCGGACGATGAACGCACCATCGCGGATCTTTTGGTCGATCAGGTCGAGTTCGCGGACGTCATCTACGTAACCAAGTCGGACCTCGTCAGTGAAGAGCGCTACCGCGCGACGGTAGCGCTGCTGCGTCGAATGAACCCGCGGGCGCGCATCGAGAAGCTCCTCCACGGCCGCATCGTCACCACTGAATCGCCGGGCAGCCCGGCGGGTAGCGCGGAAAGGGGAGTGGCGCGCAGTGGGGTAGACAGTGTGGCAGACGGCGTACGCCAGTTTGGCGCAGCTGCGGGGCGGTCCGCGGTCGACGACATTCTCGGCGCACACCTCTACGACGAAGCGACGGCCCGCGCCTACGAGGGCTACCTCGACGAGCTGGAAAACCCGCACACCCCAGAGACGGAAGAGTATGGCATCAGCTCCGTTGTCTTCCGTGGGGACCGCCCCTTCGACAGGGAGCGCCTGATCAAGGCTTTGCGCTCCACAACCGGGCTGGTGCGCTCCAAGGGATACTGCTGGATCGCCGATCGTCCAGAGCTTGCCCACGTCTGGCACCAAGCGGGCCCCGACCTGCGGATACAGCCAGCGGGCGGGTGGAGCCAGGTGGGGCTAACCCCCTCCAGTGAGGTGGTACTGATTGGCGTCAATTTCGATGCAGACAGAGCGGTACAACAATTCCTTAAGGCAATGCTGAGTGACGCAGAGGTAAGAGTTATGCTGTAAGGGTCGCACGTCACATTTGGATGGCGTGGTCCCTTCCCGCGTCGGCGCGGTCGTTTCGGCGTGGGCGAGGCAATGTCGCACTTTAGGGAGAAACATTCGTGAGTAACACCCGTCCGGTAGTCCTCATCGCCGACAAACTGTCCCAGTCCACCGTCGATGCCCTCGGCGATTCCGTCGAGGTTCGCTGGGTCGACGGCCCGAACCGCCCCGAGCTGCTGAAGGCAGTCGCAGACGCAGACGCGCTGCTGGTCCGCTCTGCAACCACAGTCGACGCCGAGGTGCTCGAGGCAGCACCGAAGCTGCAGATCGTCGGCCGCGCAGGCGTGGGCCTGGACAACGTTGACATCGACACCGCCACCTCCCGCGGTGTGATGGTCGCCAACGCTCCGACCTCCAACATCCACTCCGCCTGCGAGCACGCAATCAGCCTGCTGCTGTCCACCGCCCGCCAGATCCCCGCCGCCGACAAGACCCTGCGCGACGGCGAGTGGAAGCGCTCCTCCTTCAAGGGCGTGGAGATCCTGGGCAAGACCGTCGGCATCGTCGGCTTCGGCCACATCGGCCAGCTGTTCGCACAGCGCCTGGCCGCTTTCGAGACGGACATCATCGCTTACGACCCGTACGCCAACCCTGCCCGTGCCGCACAGCTGGGCGTGGAGCTGGTGGAGCTGGAAGAGCTGATGAGCCGCTCCGACTTCGTGACCATCCACCTGCCGAAGACCAAGGAAACCGCGGGCATGTTCGACGCGGACCTGCTGGCAAAGGCTAAGAAGGGGCAGATCATCATCAACGCCGCCCGCGGTGGCCTGGTGGACGAGGCCGCCCTGGCGGAGGCCATCAAGTCCGGCCACATCCGCGGCGCCGGATTCGACGTGTACGCCTCCGAGCCGTGCACCGACTCCCCGCTGTTCGAGCTGGAAGAGGTCGTCGTTACCCCGCACCTGGGCGCTTCCACCGTGGAAGCACAGGACCGCGCGGGCACCGACGTTGCCGCATCCGTCCTGAAGGCCCTGGCCGGCGACTTCGTGCCGGACGCCGTGAACGTCTCCGGCGGCAAGGTCTCCGAGGAAGTTGCCCTGTGGCTGAACCTGGCAACCAACCTGGGCCGCGTTGCCTCCGAGCTGCTGAACAGTGCCCCGAACACCGTGACCGTCACCGCCCGCGGCGAGCTGTCCACCGAGTCTGTCGACGCGCTGGGCCTGGCTGGCCTGCGCGGCGTGTTCTCCGGTGTGATCGACGAGCAGGTCACCTTCGTCAACGCCCCGCAGATCGCTGAAGAGCGCGGCGTGGAGCTGGACGTGCAGACTCAGGACGAGTCCGTCAGCCACCGCTCCATCCTGGAGGTTCAGGCTGTCGCAGCCGATGGCACCACCGCCACTGTCGCTGGCGCGCTGACTGGCCTGGAGCACGTGGAGAAGATCGTCCGCATCAACCACCGCGGCCTGGACCTGCGCGCCACCGGCACGAACCTGTTCCTGGTTTACCCGGATCAGCCGGGTGCGCTGGGCAAGGTCGGTACGCTGCTGGGCAACAAGGGCATCAACATCGACGCCGCCGCACTGTCCCCGACGGACGATGAGCAGACGGCAACGCTGGTTCTGCGCGTGAGCGAGGACCTGGATCAGCAGCTGGTCGAAGAGGTCAAGGCAGAGCTGAACGCCTCCAACGCGTTCGTTCTGAACCTCTAAACCGCGATCCTGGGCTCACCGCCCAGTACGTGTGAGGCCGGGCAGTTGTTGCCCGGCCTTTTTCTTGCGTTCTTTTATGGATTGATCTTTTATGGACGCCCCATGCCGCGCGACTACAGGTACTGCTGCACCTTCTGCGCGATGTCCGGCCACTCGAGGTCGAGCCTGCGGGAGGCGCGACGATTCATGATCCAGGCGGCGCCGACGACGATCACCCAGTGCAGCAGCACGCCCAGCCAGCTGAACAGGGGAATGTCGGCAATGCTGTTGCTAGTTCCGTCGGCCATGGCCAGCGAAATCAGCGCCAGCAGCCCGCCCGGCAGGAAAGAGACGGTGAGGATCAGCATCGTCACCAGCGCGGAAATCATGGCGTTGCTGCCGCCGTTGCGCTGCTTGAAGGAGTTGGTGCCCGGCGCGGTGGTTTGGGCGGGGAAGCGGGTGGCGCTGAAATTCGCCATGGCGGAGGCGATGAGGATGCACCCCAGGGTCAAAAGGCTAACCAGCAGCCAGGTAGCGCTGAAGCCGTCGATGGCTCCGGCGGCGATGCAGACGACCAGCCAGATCGGCACCAGTACTGTCGCTGTGGAGAGGCTGCGGCTGGCTACGATCTGCTTGCCGCGCACTCCGGCGACCATGTGCACCCAGTTGGAGGGGCCGTCCATGCCCAGGGAGTTGCCCGCGACCTGCTGGGGACCAAGGGATACGAAGAACAGGGCGAACCACAGCATCCAGCGGTTGGCTTCGTTGAGCATTCCCATCAGCAGGTATAGCCCGCAGAGGACGACCACGACCATCAGGCTCATCATGAAGCGGTTGTCGCGGCGCCAGTAGCGGATCTCGCGGGAGTAGAGCGCGCCGACGGGGGAGCCGGGAACGCGCGGCAGCAGTAGGCTGTCGCCCTTCGCGGCGCGGGCGGCGTGCTGAGTCGGCAGTGGGTTGTTGAGATCGTGCTTGACGGCCACGCGCATTATGTAAGCCACTGCGAGGATCGCCGCGAGGCAGATCGCGCCCTTGGCGAGGCCGGTACCGAGGTCGGTGCCGCCGCCACCATTATTGACGCCACCGCCTCCGATATTGGCCATGTCAGCAGCTGCTCCGGCCGCGGCGGCAAAGGGTGTCCAGGACAGGATGTCGGCGCTGGTTTTGATGGCCGCGGTGGGGTCGGTTCCGTCGGTGAGCAACTGCGGCAAGAGGTACAGCGCCAGGAAGCCGAAGGTGACGATGATCCCGGCGACGTTGCCCCACAGTTCGCTGAACTTGGTGGCGATGCTGCTGAGCGCGGCGGCTAACGCCTCACCCGCCAGCAGGGTGATCACCAGCTGCAGTACGCACGCCAGCACCCACAGGGCACCCGCGCCCGCGGAGGCTACCTCCGCGAACGCGAGGTATCCGAGGGCGGCCATGATGATGGTGTTCACCAGCGAGATCGCCGCCCGCGAGTTGATGAACATCGCCGTGACCATGCCCGGCAGAATATCGCGGTCGGTCAGCGGCAGGGAGCTGAACATGCGCGGGTCCAGCATCCGTTCCTCGCTGGGGAAGATGGCCGATAGTGCCAGGTAGAGCACGCTGCCGAGCCCCATCGTCAGCACGAACATCGATGGGTCCCCATCGTTGACAAGCACCCCGTAGCTGCTGAAGCCTAGCCCGATACAGCCCATCACTGCAGTGATGGTTACTGCCACCGAAGCGATGATCATCTGCAGGTTGCCCAAGAAGGCGTGCGCCCACAGCTTGCAGTGGAGTTTGAGGAGGGTTTTAGTCTTCGACACCGGCCTGCCTCTCGTGTCGCGCGCTCGGCTGCTCGCCGCCGCGGAGCCAGCCGAAGGATCCCGTATCCAGCTGCTTGCCGCCTACGGCCTCGACGAAGCGCTCGGAAAGCGACTTGCCCGCGCGCACCTGTTCTGTGGTTCCAGCGGCGACGACGGTGCCCTGGTTAATGATCGCCACGTGGTCGCACAGCCCCTCGACCAGCTCCATCACGTGGGAGCTGAGGATTACGGTGCCGCCGGCTTCCACGTAGCGTCGCAGGATCGTACGGATCACTTCGCCGGATACCGGATCCACGGCCTCGAAGGGCTCGTCCAGGATCAGAACCTCCGGGCTGTGCAGCAGGGCACCGGCCAGCAGAATCTTCTTCTTCATGCCCGCGGAGTAGTCGGCGATGTACTTCTTGCCAGCATCCGCCAGGTCGAGTGCCTGCAGCAGGTCTGCGATGCGCTGCTGCAGTTCCTCGCCGGGGATGTCCCGCAGGTAGCCCAGGTATTCCAGATACTCCTTGCCGCTGAGGCGTTCGAAGACGGGGAGGCCGTCGACCAGCAGTCCGTAGCTGCGCTTGGCTGCCAGAACTTCCTCTTCCACCCGGGTGCCTTCGGCGGGGTTTGCCCACAGGGGGTGGCCGGCGACCCAGGAGTTGCCACTATCGGGGCGAATGATGCCCGTTGCTGCGAGGATGGCGGTGGTCTTGCCCGCTCCGTTGGGGCCGACGATGCCGTAGAAGCTGCCCTTCGGGACGGTCAGGTTCAGGTTGTTCACCGCGACTTTGTCGGCGAATGTCTTCACTAGGTTGCGGATGACCAGCGCTGCGTCGCCGACCTCCGCGTTGGGGGATAAGTGTGAGGGAAATGGCTCATAGGTCATGCGCGCCACTTTATCAATGGGTGTCGCGTGGCTTCCTCTGTTTTGGGTCTGACGCCCACTCGGTCTCTGTGAACCGAGGCTTCATCGTGTGCCTTTTATGTCGGTTCGTGGGTGGTGTCCGGTTGGCATGCTATTGTTCTAAGTGACCAACTAGTGAGACAGAGGAGTTCATACAGTGAAACTCGCAGTGATTGCCGGCGATGGCATCGGCACCGAGGTAACCGCCGAAGCCCTGAAGGTTCTGCACGCCCTGCGTGACGACGTGGAGACCACCGATTACGACCTCGGCGCCCGCCGCTACCTGCGCAATGGTGAACTCCTGACCGACGAGGATCTGGACTCCCTGCGCGAGCACGACGCAATCCTGCTGGGCGCCATCGGCGACCCCCGAACCGTGCCCGCCGGTGTGCTGGAGCGCGGCTTGCTGCTGCCGCTGCGCTTCAAGCTGGACCACGCGGTGAACCTCCGCCCGTCGAAGCTGTACCCGGGCTCCTCCAGCCCGCTGGCCAACCCGGGCGACATTGACTTCGTCGTCGTGCGAGAGGGGACCGAGGGCCTCTACTGCGGCAACGGCGGCACACTGCGCGCGGGCACTGACCACGAGGTGGCGTCCGAAGTATCCCAAAACACCTACTACGGCGTGGAGCGCGTGGTGCGCGATGCGTTCGAGCGTGCGCAGAGCAGGCGTAAGAAGCTGACCTGGGTGCACAAGACGAACGTGCTGGTGAACGCAGGCTCCCTGTGGCAGCGCGCTATCGAGACGGTGGGGCAGGAGTACCCCGAGGTGCAGGTGGATTACAACCACATCGACGCAGCGACGATCTACATGGTCACCAAGCCGCAGGACTACGACGTGATCGTCACGGACAACCTGTTCGGCGACATCCTGACCGACCTGGCGGGCGCCGTCACCGGCGGTATTGGCCTGGCGGCTTCCGGCAATATTGATCCTTCGCGGAAGAACCCCTCCATGTTCGAGCCGGTGCACGGCTCCGCGCCGGACATCGCGGGCCAGGGTATTGCCGACCCGTGCGCGGCGATCCTGTCGGTGGCGCTGATGCTGCGCCACCTGGGCGACGATGCCAACGCAGAGCGCATCGAGGCAGCCGTGCTGGCCGAGGCCGGCTCGCGCGACGGCGGCCCGGTGAAGACCGCGGAGGTCGGCGACCACGTGGTCGCAAATCTTAAGTAGGCCGACAACTAGCTGGTGGCAGCCCGCGCCCGCTCGCGGTGCGCCCTGCTGCCACGCCTGTAGCTTGTGACTACTGCGCGCGCAGCGTCTTCGACCACAACTCCTTGCCCCGGGTGGTGAACAGCCGGACGGTGAGGTCCTTCGACCTGCCGTCGATGTCCACCTCTCCGAAGTGCTGGAAATCATCCAACGGCGAGGAGTTTTGCTTATTCTTCGCCGGGGCGTGCACGTACACGACCTCCGGGCCGAAGGTGCCGTCCATGTCGTTAGGTCCGAAGCCGCCGGCGTTCAGCGGGCCGGTGACAAACTCCCAGAACGGCGCGAAGTCCTGGAAATCCGCACGATCCGGCGAGTAGTGGTGGGCGGCGGTGTAGTGCACGTCAGCCGTCAGCCACACCACGTTGCGCACATCCTTGATTCCGCTGAGCACGCGCCCGATCTCCGCCTCGCGACCGACGGCCTTGCCGCCCGCTCCGTTGGACACACCTTCCTGGTCGTCCCCATCCGGAACCACGATGCCCAGCGGCAGGTCGTTGGCAATGATCTTCCACGTGGCGGTGGAGTTCTTCACGGCCTCGATGAGCCACTTTTCCTGCTTGGCGCCCAGGATGTGCCCCGGCTTGGTGGCGGAAGCTCCGCTATCCGGGTTGCGATCCTTGTAGCTGCGCATATCCAGCACAAAGATATCTAGCAGGGAGCCGTAGGAAATCTTGCGGTACACGCGGCCATCCACGGCCATCTTCCGGTCTAGCGGCTGCCACTCGTGGAACGCCTGGAAGCCGCGCTGGGCCAGCAGGTTCACGTCCTTGACCTGGTACTTGTCGTCCTCCAGGATCTCGCCCGGGTACCAGTTGTTCGTCGTCTCGTGGTCGTCCCACTGCACCACCTGCGCGACCTGAGAGTTGAAGCGCTTGTAGTTTTCGTCCAGCAGGTTGTAGGCGTGCTGTCCGCGGAACTCCTCCAGAGTCTCGGCGACCTTGTTCTTGTACGGGCTGGTGAGGTTCTTGAACACCCGCCCGTCGTCCATCTTGTGGTTTTCCTCGATCGGCCCATCGGCGTAGACCGTGTCGCCGGAGTGGATAAACAAATCCGGGTTGCGGTCGGCCATCGTCTTCCAGCAGTACATGCCGCCGATGTCCGGGTTGATGCCGTAGCCTTGGCCCGCCACGTCACCGGACCAGTGCAGGCGGACGTTCTTTGGCGCCTGGTTGGTGGAGGGTGCGGTGGTGAAGCTGCCGATCACCGGCACGGAGCGCGCGGCGGTGTGCTGATCCTCCATGGTCACGCGGTAGTGGATCTTCTGGCCGGGCTCCATGCCGACCAGGCGCAGCCGCCCAGTGCCGTCGCTATCCGGGGTGAGGATGGCGCCGCGGAAGGTCTTGGTCTTGTGTCGCGGGAACGCCGGGTCCGTCGACGCTTCTACGACCATGCGAGCCGGTCGATCGACGCGTGCCCACACCAGGCCACCGTCGGGTCGCACATCGCCGGTAGCGACGCCATGAGTGATCACCGGCCGGGCGCGCTGCAAACCAATCGAGCCGATCGCCCCGCTGGAACCAACTGAGGATCCGGCGGCGGAGCCAGCCACGCTGCCGGCCTGCGAGCTGAGAGCGTGCGCCACGCCCGTGCCCAGCAGGGCGGCGCCGGTGGCGCTGGCGCCGGCCAGGAACGTGCGGCGGGTGGTGCTGTGGGAGTTGCGGGTGGTGTTGCGGGAGTCGGAAGGATTTGAGGGGTGGGAAGGGGTCGAGGAGTTGGGGAATTGAGGATTAACGCTGCGATTCGTCATAGCGGCCAAGCTAACGGCTAAAACTGTCGCAGCCGTGGCAAGCGCGTAAACCGCGGATTACGTGAAAACAAATTCATGGTTAATAGGCGGGGATAAAGGGGCGTCATAAAAAATGCAGGCACAAGACCACAAAGAAGGGGCATAGCAAGAGGTAGATGGGGCAATGGAGTAGGGTATGAAAACATGCGTATTGCTCGAATTGCACACCCCGAGGGCATGGCCTTCGCGATCGTGGAGGGCGGCCAGCCGGACGGCACCGGCGCTACTCTTCGCGAGATCGCAGGCCACCCGTTCGGACAGCCCGAATTCACCGGAAAATCCTGGCCTATCGAAGACGTTCGACTGCTGGCGCCGATCCTGCCGTCGAAGGTTATCGCCGTCGGGCGCAACTACGCTGACCACGTCAAGGAGGTGTTCAACAAGAGCGCCGAGCACCTGCCGCCGACGATCTTCCTGAAGCCCCCAACAGCAGTCGTTGGCCCCGAGGCTCCCATCCGCATCCCCGAGTGGGCCACGCGCGTGGAGTTCGAAGGCGAGATGGCAATCGTCATCGGCCGCCCGTGCAAGGACGTCAACCGGAACAACTGGAAGGACGTGGTGCTGGGGTTCACCATCGTCAACGACGTCTCCTCCCGCGACCTGCAGTTCCAGGACGGCCAGTGGTCCCGTGCGAAGGGTCTGGATTCTTTCTGCCCGCTGGGTCCGTGGATCGAAACGGCTGTGGACAGCATCGACATCGACAACCAGCCGATCCTGGCGCACCTCACCCACGAGGGCAAGACGGAAACCAAGCAGGATTCCAACTCCAACCAGATGATCAAGTCCATCCCGGAGATCGTGGAGTGGGTTTCCTCCGCTTTCACGCTGTTGCCGGGCGACGTGATCTGCACCGGCTCGCCCGCCGGCACCGCAGAGATGGTTCCGGGCGACCGCATTGAGGTGGAGATCCCGGGTCTGGGCAAGCTGGCCAACCCGGTGCAGGCCTACGGCAAGTAGGCGGAGCTCACCAGCCGCGTGGTCAGCGCCGGACGGCTGTGGCTTCGGGCGCTACACTTCCCGCAGCGCTGCAGGCACGTTGAGTGCCCGCAGCGCTGTTTGCAGCTTCGCGGACGTTTCCTCCGCCTCCATGGCGGGAATCGAGTCCACGACAATGCCGCCGCCGGCCCAGGCGCGGGCGGTGTTGTCCTCCACGATGGCGCAGCGGATAGAGAGCATAAACTCCCCGTCGCCGCTGGAGTCGCACCAGCCCACGGCGCCGGAGTAAAACTCGCGCGGAGACTTCTCCTGCGCAATAACCCCCAGCGCATCGTCCGTCGGGGTGCCGCCGATGGCCGGGGTGGGGTGCAGCATCAAGGCCAGATCCAGCGCGGAATACTCGTCGTCCTTTAGTGTGCCCGCGATCTGGGTCCCCAGGTGGATCATCTCGTTGGTCTCGTGGATCTCCGGGGTAGCCGGAATGTCCAGCGTCTCGCACAACGGCTCCAGCACACGGCGGTAGTGCTCCACCACAAAGCGGTGCTCGCGTAGATCCTTGTCGGAGCTTCCGAGTTCGCGGGCTGTGGCGTCATCAATAGAGAGGCTTCCGGTGCGCGGCGCGGAACCGGCCAGGGGGAAGGCCGAGATCCGGCGACCATCGCGGCGAATCAGCATCTCCGGCGAACTGCCGACGAACATCGCGCCCTGGTACTCGGAGCGACCCGTGGCGGAGAGATCCACGGCGAACCCGTCGCGGTAGGCGGACAGGTCGATTAGGCGAGCAGCGATGAGTAGCGGATCCACGGTCTCGGCGTAGGTGATGTCCACGGCACGCGCCAGTACCACCTTTTCCAAACGGGACTGCTGGATCGTGGCGACGGCAGCGGCAACCATCGCGGTGTGCTCCTCGGCGGTGGTCTGCGCTTCGACGGACTCGACCGTCAGGGTGCGGGCGGCATCCTTGCCACGGAAGAAAGCCGGTGGCTCCAGCGGGCCTTCGGCGCGGACAACGGTCTCCGGTTCCATGAGAGCCGCGCGGAGGGATGTGTCGAAGGGGAAAGCGCCGACAATCAAGTCTGCTTCCTTGTTTCGAAGCGCAGTGGATGCTTCGAACGGGTCCGGGAAGGTCGCCTTGCGCCCCTGGGTGCGGATGCTGCGATCTGGGCGGGAAAGCAGGAAATCCGGGGCGGTGGCCGGTCGCTGCTCGTGGGTCATGGGTGCCATTTTACTTCCCGGCAAGACCGCGGGCTGCCTCGCCCTGGGTTGCGCGCGGGTTGTGCGCGGCAAGAAGCCCTGGGGTGCACGCGGCAAGAAACTGACTTCAATTCTGGATTAGCGCCTCTACGTGGAATGATGATGCTTATGAATACAGAATCAGGTGCACATCCGGTGAGTTTCGCCACCGCGATGAACCATTCCCTCGGCGCGCAGACCGGCGCGGATGCCCTCGAAGCGGTTGCGAATTCCCCCTACGACAAGGTGGAGCTGTGGTGGCCGTGGGATACGCCCCACCCCTCTGAGCAGCAGATGCGCCAGTTGGTTGATGCGCTGGCTAAGGGGCGACCAGAGAACCCGCGCCAGCTCGTCGCGCTGAACCTCTGGGGCGGCGATCTGGCGGCGGGCGATCGGGGAGTGCTGCACCTGGTCGGCCCGGAGGGTGGCGCTGGCGGCACTAAGAACGCTGGCAACGCTAGCGGCGGAAACACTGAGGATGCCGGGAGTGCGGTCGACGACGTATTTGTCGACGGCGATCCCGCGATCACCGAGGAGCTAATTGAACACCTCAACGCCGTTGAATACCTGCACCGGCTGACGGGCGTGCGTCGCTTCAACGTGCTGGTCGGCCGCGGTGGCCGCGCGCTGCAGCGTCGCCAGGTCCGCGCGTTCGCCGCAGTAGCCAAGCGCCTGGCACGCTTCGGTGGCGTGGCCCTGATCGAGCCACTGAGCGGCATTGAAAACTACCCTGTGACCAGCATTAAGGAGGCTGCGCCCCTGGTCGCTGCCGGTGGTCGCCTTCTTCTTGACGCCTACCACCTCGCCGCTAACGGTGAAGACTGGACCTGGCTCGCCGACCGGGGACCGGGGAATGAGCTGTGGCCGGAGCACGTGCAGATCGCGGACTTTCCAGGCCGCGGGGCGCCGGGGACTGGAGAAGCGCCGCTGGAGGAGTGGATTAACCAGCTGCGCGCGTCTGGCTATGAGGGGGAAGTAGTCCTCGAGCACATCTAGTGCGTGAGGTCAGCTGAGTAAAAGCTGAAGAATTTGCGCACATTCCGGCGTGTTACAGCACATGCGCAGCGAAACTTGTGTCTAATGTTACGTTTGTGACTCATGTGACTGCTGTTAAGAATGTTAAAGCCGTTAGTTCTGTAATTGCCGGAAACGCTGCGGGTGCCGGGCGCCACCTTGGCAACCGTGCTCTGAGCTTTGCCCTGCTCATGGCGGTATCCGTTGCTATGACGCTGGCAATGCTTGCCACCGTGCTCGTCGGCGGAGCTGGCGTGGCCAGCGCGCAGGAGGCGCCTGCCCCTGCGCCCGCGCCTGCACCGGCTCCCGCGCCCAAGCCTGCACCGAAACCGGCACCGGCGCCGAAGCCGGCGTCAACAATAGATAGGGCGCACCCCGGACAACCGGAGAACATCGAGTTCACCCGACCCGACGGCAGCACCCGCAGCGCAATCGTCAGCGTGACCTCCAACTACGACCCGCACAAGCCCACGCCCGTGCTGTTTGGGTTCGGCGGGCGCGACGATACGCCCGAGAATTACCGCAGCTACTCCCGCTTCTCGAACACCGGCGCGGCCAGCGAAGCGATCGTGGTCTACCCGCGCGGCATTGATAACGCCTGGGAGGGCGCACCGTACGCCACCAGCAAGCGCGGCCAGGACGTCGACTTCGTGCGACAGATCGTCAATGAGCTGGACAGGAAGTTCAACGTCGACCGCAACCGCATCTACGCCACAGGCATGTCCAACGGTGGCGGCTTTGTGATGAACCTTGCGTGCCAGGCTCCTGATCTGATCGCTGGCGTGGTGAGCGTCTCCGGCGCCTTCTACAACCCGGTCAACGAGGGCTGCGCGCCGGAGTCCGTGCCGACGTTCGTGATCCACGGCCAGCAGGACGAGCTCACCCACTACAACGGCGGCACGCTGCACAACGCGCCTTATCTTCCGGCGCCCCGCCTGATCCACTCGCGTGCGCTGCGCAACGGCTGCGCGCCACAGCCTGTGGTGGAGCAGAAGCCCAACAACGTCACCCAGTTCGGCTACCCTGGCTGCCGCGACGAGGCTGTCTTTTGGCGGATCAACGACCAGGGTCACAACTGGCACTTTGCGCCCGACGTAGCCAACGAGGCCTGGAACTTCCTGGCCCGTCAGAACAAGACGCTGCCAGGCGCGGCCAGCTAGGGTTAGCTAGATCTAGCTAAAACCGGCCAGAGCTAGCTAGAGCCACCGCTGTGGCGGCTTTTAGGATTTTGTAAGAAAAAGTTCCTAAATTTCACCACCCGGTGTATGTTTAAGCGGTGCAAAAGTTTTCGTCACGTTTTACTCACACGAAGGCCGCGAACACTCACTCTCTTTCCGCGGCTGATCACACTGATTCCGCAGGTTCCGTAGTCTCTGCAGCCTCCGGCTCTTCCCGCTCGGCTCGCCGCGGCGGCCGCTTCCGCAAGCTCACGCTCTCCCTGGCTGTAGCCCTCGGTATCGGCGCAAGTACCCTGGCTGGCCCGGCTCTGGATACTGCTGCCGGCAACGAGTCCGCGACTCCGCAGGCCAGCGCCGCCCCAAGCAACCTGGTGGGCAGCCTCTCCGGTAGTCTGACCGGCCTCGCTGGCTCTCTGAGCCCGCGCCCGGGGAACAACTACCAGACCTTCAACGTCAAGGGGAAGACCCGCACGGCGATTGTCGATGTTCCGGTGAACTCCGGTAGCCGCAAGAAGCCGATCCTCTTTGTGTTCGGCGGTCGTGGCCAATCTGCGGCGGACATGAAGAACACGTCCCGCCTCAATGCGGTGGCCGGCCGCGATGCCGTCGTAGTCCACGCGGAGGGCATCGGCCGCTCCTGGGAAGGCGCCCCGTATTCCAAGACCCGCCGCGGCGAGGACGTAGCTTTCGTCCGCGAGATGGTCCGCTCCCTGTCTAAGCGCTACAACGTCGACACCCGCCGCGTGTACGCAGCCGGGCTGTCGAACGGTGGCGGCATGGCGATGAACCTGGCCTGCCAGGCTCCGGACTTGGTCGCCGCTGTCGTGTCTGTTTCTGGTGCTTACTATGACGCCACCATGAACAACTGCCGTGGGCGCAACGTACCGACCATGCTGATCCACGGTGTGCACGACACCCTGATGCACTACGGTGGCGGCGAGCGCCACGGCATGCGTTACTACGGCGCCCGCGCTGCTTTCGACAACGCAGCACGCCGTAATTCCTGCGACATGCGTACCCTGCATGGAGTTCGCGCCCACGCCCTTACCAGCGGATTCACCTATAACGGTTGCCGCGCTTCCACCGTCCTGTGGCGGGCGGACTTCGGCGGCCACAACTGGCACGCCTTCGCCCCGGACGCTCCGAAGGCTGCGTGGCACTTCCTGTCGCGCCACCGTCATGCCTAAACGGTGACCTAACGGCACCCCAAACCCCCGCCGTCGCGCGGGGGTTTGCTTTGCCCGCACAGAGCCTGCACAGAGCCCGCGCCGAGCAAGCGCGAAGGCCAGAACGCGGGAAGGTACAGTTAAATACCATGAGTGAAGTAAGCGAAGTTCGCGTTCGATTCTGCCCGTCGCCCACCGGCACCCCGCACGTCGGCATGGTGCGCACGGCTCTGTTCAACTGGGCTTATGCCCGCCACACTGGCGGCAAGCTCGTCTTCCGTATCGAGGACACCGATGCGAAGCGAGACTCCGAGGAGTCCTACCAGGCCATCATCGATTCCCTGAAGTGGCTGAACCTCGGCTGGGACGAGGGCATCGAGGTTGGCGGCCCGCACGAGCCTTACCGCCAGTCCCAGCGCATGGACATCTACGCAGACGTCCTGGAGAAGCTGAAGGAATCCGGTGACGTGTACCCGGCTTACTCCACCAACGAGGAGGTGCAGGCCCGCCACAAGGCTGCAGGCCGCGACCCGCAGCTGGGATACGACAACTTCGACCGCGACCTCACTGAAGAGCAGATCGCGCAGTTCAAGGCCGAAGGCCGCGAGCCGGTCTGGCGCCTGCGCATGCCCGACGATCGAATCTACGAGTGGCACGACCTCGTCCGCGGCGACATGAGCGTGGACGGTAAGACCGTGCCGGACTTCGTGGTCGCTCGCTCGAACGGCCAGCCGCTGTACACCCTCGTTAACCCGGTGGACGATGCTCTGATGGAGATCACGCACGTCCTGCGAGGCGAAGACCTGCTGCCGTCCACACCGCGACAGATCGCACTCTACGAGGCGCTGGTACGGGTGGGCGTCGCTAAACAGGTACCTACATTCGGCCACCTACCGTTCGTGATGGGCGAGGGCAACAAGAAGCTCTCCAAGCGCGACCCGGAATCGAACCTGTTCAACCACCGCGACAACGGCATCATCCCCGAGGGCATGCTGAATTATCTGTCGCTGCTTGGCTGGTCGCTGTCCGCCGATGAGGACATCTTCACGATGCAGCAGCTCATCGACAACTTCGATGTGGCGGACGTGAAGCCCAACCCGGCACGCTTCGACCAGAAGAAGCTGGAGGCCATCAACGCCGACCACATCCGCATGCTGGAGCTGGACGACTTCACCGAGCGCCTGCGCGCCTACCTGGAGGAGCACAAGGCCTTCCCGGAGGACTACCCCGCGGATAAGTTCGCTTTCGCTGCGGAGCTGGTGCAGACGCGCATCAAGACGCTCTCGGATGCTGACGGTCTGCTGCGCTTCCTGATTACTTCTGACGCCGATTTGTCCCTGGACGAGAAGGCTGCGAGGAAGAACCTGAAGGAGGACGCGGTGGAGGTTCTCGAGGTTGCCATCGCGCAGCTAGAGGTCATCGCGGACGGGGAGTTCAAGACCGACGTCATTGAGAAGGCGCTGCAGTCGAAGCTGATCGAGGAGATGGAGCTGAAGCCGCGCAAGGCCTACGGCGCTCTGCGTGTGGCCATCAGTGGTGCGGCTGTGTCCCCGCCGCTGTTTGAGTCCATGGAGCTGTTGGGCAAGGAGTCCACGCTGGCGCGCCTGCGGGCCGCCCGCGAGCAGACGCCTTTCGCACCCGCGCAGCAGTAGAGGCAGCGGTGGGCGCGGCGGTAGAAGCAGCGGGGGGGAGGTGCGCTTGCGCGTGCCGTACTGCGAGTGAAGGGCGGCGCAGTGAGCGCACTATGGCCGGAAAATGCGTGTTTACCAGCTGATTTGCTTGTAATTCACTGTTCTGGTTATAGTAATCCTCGTTGCGAGCGAGGTTCGCAGTGTTCAACGACCTGGATATCTGGGGAGTGTCACTTGCGGGTTTTGTTCGACGAACGATGGCCTATGGTGTAATTGGCAACACTACGGTTTCTGGTACCGTCATTCTAGGTTCGAGTCCTGGTAGGCCAGCGCCCCGTTCGTCTAGCGGCCTAGGACGCCGGCCTCTCACGCCGGTAACACGGGTTCAAATCCCGTACGGGGTACAAATACTGAATACGGTGACCTCCGGTCAGCTTCACTTTTCAGAAGCGGGCCGGAGGTTTTCGCTTTCGCGCTGGATATGTGCCGGAAGAAGATGCGCGAGCGCTAAGGGCGGGTGCCCGCGTTGCCGTCGGACATGAGAGGCGCGCCGTCAGCATTGCGCTTCACGGGGAAGCTTTCTGGCAGGAAGAGGGATACGCCATCCTTGGCGGTGAGAACATCCCAGTGGTTATCGTGCACCCAGAACGTCAGGGGAGAGATGTTCACCGGGTGCTGCCGCAGCTCGTGGCGGGTCTGGGCCATCTGCTGCATGATGTTGTCCGCTGGCTGATCCGGAACCACTGGGTGAACCAGAACCGTGCTGCCACCGGGCATGGAGACCACGTGTCCGTGGCCATGGTCAGGAATCTTGGTGATCTGCAGGAAGAGATCGAACGTGATGGCGAGCGTCGCCCCGAATGGGAAGTCGGACTTAACCTGGAAGAAGACATCGCCAGCGCTTGCAACCTTCAACGTTTCGAGAGACTTACGCGTGGTGGCCATAGAAGCCGCTGACCAAAATGTGTGGTTGCTCCCGGGCATGTCCAGGCCCGGGAAGGTTGCGTCGCCCAGAACTTGCAGGTCAAGGTCAAAGCCCTGCGGAAGATCAGCGTCGGAGAGTGGCTTGAAACCGGAATCTACGGTGGCGAGGAAGCGGTAGACGCCCGGCAGGATCTCCTTTGCGTATGAGTAGTTGCTGGCATCCTTCGGGGCAGGGGAGATGATGCCGTAGACAAGCTCTCCATTCGGAGTGGTTAAGGTCGCGTCACCGTCGCTGCTGTGCTGAAACTTCAAGTGGCCGTGCTGAGCTGCTGGCTGCTGCGCTGTTTGCTGCTGACCAGCAGCTTCCTGCGCTGCTGATTGTTGTGGGGTGGTGTCGTTGTTCTTCTTCTTGCCGAATAGTCCAAACATGGCTGTGAGAGTACGCACGTTTTGGAGGCTTCGCATGGCTTTGCCTCGGAAACTCTGAATGGCTTTAATTGTCGCCACCTCCCCAGCGCCGAGGCTGAGGGCGTCAACTCCCAAATTATGAGAGGCACGGGGGTATTTCTCTCAAATCGTGATATGGACCCAAATAATCACCTATGGTTTTAGAACTACCCAAACGTAGTTAATGGGCTCGCAAACCCCGTCCAAACCAGGACTTCACCAGGCGTAACGGCCTTTAGGAAACGCGAGCAGAAGTAAACATGCAAGAGACACACCAGTGAGGAGCCTCCCTTGCTTATCGGTATCCCAAGAGAGCCAGAAGCCCTGGTTTCGGCCACGCCGGACACCGTGGGCAAGCTCATCAAGCTTGGCTACGAGGTCGCGGTCCAGTCCGGCGCAGGCGACCAGTCCAATTACCCTGACAACCTGTATGAAGAGGCCGGTGCGCGCATCGTCGGAGACGATGTTTGGCACGCGGACATCATCACCGCCCTCGACGCGCCAACTGACGAGCAGCGCGCGCAGCTCAAGCCCGGCGCTGCCCTTATCGCTCGCCTGGCACCGGGTCGTAACGAACAGCTCATCCAAGAGCTTGCGAACCAGAACGTAACCTCCGTGGCCATGGACACCGTGCCGCGCATTTCCCGCGCACAGTCCATGGACGTGCTTAGCTCCCAGGCCAATATCGCCGGCTATCGCGCGGTCATCGAGGCGGCCAATACCTTCGGTCGCCTGTTCACCGGCCAGGTCACCGCCGCCGGCAAGGTTCCGCCTGCCATCGTCTACGTCATCGGCGCGGGCGTGGCTGGCCTGGCCGCGATCGGCACCGCGAACTCCATGGGCGCGATCGTCAAGGCCACGGACCTGCGCCCCGAGACCGCCGAGCAGGTCGAGTCCATGGGCGCCGAGTTCGTCGCCATCCAGGCGGAGACCGAGAAGTCTGAAGACGGCTACGCCAAAGAGATGACCGCCGACCAGGCGCAGGCCGCCGCGAAGCTCTACGCTGAGCAGTCCGCCGCCGCCGACATTGTCATCACCACCGCGAACATCCCGGGCCGCAAGTCCCCGGTGCTGCTCACCGCCGCCGATGTGGCTGCGATGAAGCCCGGCTCCGTCATCGTCGACATGGCCGCTGCCAACGGCGGCAACTGCGAGCTCACCGTCCCCGGCGAAATTACCGTCACCGACAACGGCGTGAGCATCATCGGCTACACGGACCTCGCCGGCCGCCTGCCCGCCCAGGCCTCGCAGCTCTACGGCCAGAACGTGGTCAACCTGCTCAAGCTCATGACTCCGGGAAAGGACGGCCAGCTGACCTTCGACCTGGAGGACGAGATCGTTCGCGGCATCACCGTCACGCACTCCACCTTCGCGGCGCCGTCTGCCGTCGCTTCTTCCGGCGCTCCTTCTAATGACGCCACGTCCCAGCCCGCCGGGGAGGTCGCTGAGATCCTCTGGCCACCCCCACCGGTCAAGGTCTCTGCAGCCCCCGCCGCGCAAGGTGCGGGTTCTAAGGCCGATACGGATGCGGTTGCTGCGGAGCAGTCGGCGTCAAACCAAGAAGGCGAGGCAAAGCGCAAGGGTGCGGGGTGGAAAATTCTTGCTGCGCTGCTCGGCGTCGCGCTGATTCTCGCCAGCCCGATGCAGGTCGCCGGCGAATACATGCTGCTTATGCTGGCCATCGTCGTGGGCTTCTACGTGATTACTGCGGTGACGCACAAGCTGCACACGCCGCTGATGAGTGAGACGAACGCGATCTCCGGCATCATCTTGGTCGGCGCGATCCTGCAGGTGGGTAGTTCCAACCTGGTGGTCGCGGGCCTGAGCTTTGTGGCGATCGTCGTGGCCTCTATCAATATCTTCGGCGGATTCTTCGTGACCCGTCGCATGCTGACCATGTTCGACGGAGGTAACTAAGCCATGAAACAACAACTTCTCAGCGCTGCCGAGACGGGCGCGCAGAACCTCGTCAACCCGACCGTCCTCGAGTGGACGGACAAGATCACCAACCTGGCCTACCTGGTCGCCGCACTTCTGTTCATCCTGGCGCTGGCAGGTCTGGCGAAGCAGCAGACCGCATCGCGCGGCAACCGCTTCGGCATCGCCGGCATGACCATCGCGCTCATCGCAACCATCGTCAAGGCCGTAGTCAACTCCATCAACGGGGGAGATGCCTCCACAGGCCCGCTCGTGACCGTGCTGTTGATCGCCGTGGCGATGCTGCTCGGTGCCGCGATTGGCATCCCGCGCGCCAAGAAGGTCGAAATGACCGAAATGCCGGAGCTCATTGCGATGCTGCACAGCTTCGTGGGCTTGGCCGCCGTGCTTATCGGCGTGAACTCCTTTATCCAGCCGGACGAGCGCACGAAGTCCATCGAGGCGTTCCACCTGGGCGAGGTTTACCTGGGTGTGTTCATCGGTGCGGTGACGCTCACGGGCTCAATCGTGGCGTATCTCAAGCTATCCGGAAAGATGGACGGTAAGCCGCTGATGCTGCCGGGCCGCCATCTGCTGAACCTGGCTGTCATTGTGGTGTCTCTCGTGGGCATGGTGCTGTTCATCTCCGCTGGCCACGAGAACCTGACCCTGGCGTGGATTGCGCTGGGCGTAATGCTTGCGCTGGCGCTGTTCCTGGGCTACCACTTGGTGGCGGCGATCGGCGGTGGCGATATGCCGGTGGTTGTGTCCATGCTGAACTCCTACTCCGGCTGGGCGGCCGCAGCGGCGGGCTTCATGCTGGCCAACCCGCTGCTCATTATCGTGGGCGCGCTGGTCGGCTCCTCCGGTGCCTACCTGTCCTATGTGATGTGCCAGGCAATGAACCGTAGCTTCGTCTCCGTTATCCTCGGCGGTTTCGGCGGCGAGGCTGCAGCTTCCGACGACCGAGAATACGGCGAGCACACCGAGGTCACCGCGGCTGAGACTGCGGAGCTGCTCAAGGGCGTGAAGAAGGTCATGATCACCCCGGGCTACGGCATGGCCGTGGCGCAGGCGCAGTACCCGGTGGCCACGCTGGTCGAGCGTCTGAAGGAACAAGGCGTGGACGTCACCTTCGGCATCCACCCTGTGGCAGGCCGCCTGCCAGGACACATGAACGTGCTGCTGGCTGAGGCCAAGGTGCCGTATGAGATTGTCCTCGAACTCGACGAGGTCAACGATGACTTCGAGGGCATCGACGTGGTGCTGGTCATCGGTGCAAACGATACCGTCAACCCGATCGCCGAGGAGCCAGGTTCCCCGATCGCGGGCATGCCCGTGCTGAAGGTCTGGGAGGCGGAGAAGGTCATCGTCTTCAAGCGCTCCATGGGCTCCGGCTACGCGGGCGTGCAGAACCCGCTGTTCTTCAACGAGAACACGGACATGCTGCTGGGGGACGCGAAGAAGACCGTCGAGGACATCATCGCGAACCTGTAGGGGTTTCCTTGCAGGAGTTAGGGGCCTGAGCTAGGGGGGGTGTCCCTATGTTTTTGTCAAGTGCCAGACCGATGTTGACGAGCACAGTCTTGGGAGTAGTTTCTTAGGCGTGCCTAGGAGCCGGCCAGCGTGTGCTGGTCGGCTTCGTCTTTGGG
>NZ_JAKRMT010000017.1:0-48675 GCF_022346045.1 Corynebacterium sp. ACRQJ
GCAGACGACACTCCTGGTGCAACCTTCTAGCCCCCGATACCTTCGAAGCACTTAATTCAGCTACACTGACCCAAGCAGCATAGCTAACCCCCGACGTGTCTACTTTCCGGGGGTCAGGCCCTTGTGACGGTTGTCAGATCAGCCGCGACATAGTTGACAGTTAGCCACCACAAAGCAAAAGCAGTGATGGTTGACACCTCAGTTGCGACATTGTTGACAGATGAATAGTCCCAACCGCAACCTCGCCATCGTCAAGGCAGTCCGCGAACAAGGCGAACCCGTCACCAAAGTCGCCAAGCGCTTCAGAATCTCACGGCAACGTGTCTACAAAATCCTGTCCCAGTTTGATGCCGGAGGCGCTGATGCCATCGCCCCGAAATCCCGCGCCCCGCATACCCACCCGCAAGCAGTACCAACATCTTTACGCAATCAGATCATCGACATGCGTAAGCAACTGGTCAGATCCGGTTTAGACGCAGGCCCTGAGACCATCGCTTTCCACCTTCACCGCCAGGGGTTGCGAGTACCGTCAACGTCGACCATCCGACGGATCATCACCAACGCAGGCCTTGTCACGCCACAACCGCAGAAAAAGCCACGCAGTTCTTTCATCCGCTTCGAAGCCGCTATGCCCAACGAATGCTGGCAGGCAGACATCACCCACCTACACTTACTCGACGGCACTCGACTCGAAGTCCTCGACTTCATCGACGATCACTCCCGTTACCTGCTATCGATCACCGCAGCAGCATCCTTCAGCGGACCGGCTGTTGCAGCTGAACTGCAACGCCTCATCGCCACCTACGGCCCGCCAGCGTCCACCCTCACCGACAACGGACTCGTATTCACCGCCCGCCTAGCTGGAGCCAAAGGGGGACGCAACGCCTTCGAAAAAACCCTCAACAAATACCACATCCAACAGAAAAATGGCCGGCCAGGCCACCCCCAAACACAAGGGAAGATCGAACGGTTCCACCAAACCCTTAAAAAATGGATTGCTGCCCAATCCCCAGCGATCACCCTGGTCGAACTCCAACGACAACTCGACACCTTTGCCGACTATTACAACACTGTCCGACCCCACCGAGCCCTCGGAAGACGGACACCACATGAGGTCTACACCACCGGCCCCAAAGCCGAACCCAACGACAAACCGGAAGAAGAATGGCGCGTCCGCAACGATGTCGTCACCCCAAACGGCAAGGTAACCGTCCGTTACGCAAGTAGGCTCTACCAACTTGGCATCGGGCGAAAATACACGGGCGAAACCGTCCTTATGGTCATCACCGACAACCATGTCACCACATCATTAAAAGAAACCGGCGAGATCATCACCGAGCACTACATCGACACGTCCCGCAATTACCAAAAACCTTATTGGAAGAAAGGCCAACCACCCCTGACCTAAAAGCGAAAACGGCGCCCCGGAAAAGAAAAACCGAGACGCCGGTTTGTCCATGATGTCGCGACTGAAGTGTCAACTATGTCGCGACTCATGACAAGAGTGCCCTCGGCGAGATTCGAACTCACGACCCCTGGTACCGGAAACCAGTGCTCTATCCCCTGAGCTACGAAGGCGCGTATCGGCGGTTCATTTTGTGTTCGCGTCAATACGGGTTGAAAGTCTAGCACTGCACCGGGGCAGTAGTTCAATCACCTCCGCCACTGCGTAAGCTGTCCGGCCTCACTGCTAGTGTTTAATGCTGTGACTCCTGCTGAATTGTCTGAACTGATTACCGAAACTGCCCGCACGACCCTGGATGCCCACGGTCTGGATTCCTCCGTGGTGCCGGAGAGCGCCACCGTGGAGCGCCCGCGCAACCCGGAGCACGGCGACTACGCAACGAACATCGCCATGCAGGTGGCCAAAAAGGCCGGCACGAACCCGCGCGAGTTCGGCACCTGGCTGGCGGAATCCCTCGGCGCGCACGAGGGCATCGACGAAGCCACTGTCGCAGGCCCGGGCTTCATCAACATCCGCTTGGCCGCCGCTGCGCAGGGCAAGATCGTCGAGGACATCCTCACCGCCGGTGCAGACTTCGGCCACGGTGACGAGCTCGCTGGCTCGGCCATCAACCTGGAGTTCGTCTCCGCCAACCCAACTGGCCCGATCCACTTGGGTGGCACCCGCTGGGCGGCCGTCGGCGACTCCCTGGGGCGCGTGCTCACCGCCCGCGGTGCGAAGGTCACCCGCGAGTACTACTTCAATGATCACGGCGCGCAGATCGACCGCTTTGCCCGCTCCCTGGTAGCCGCCGCGAAGGGCGAGCCCACTCCGGAGGACGGCTACGGCGGCGACTACATTCAGGACATCGCCTCCCAGATCGTGGAGGCCAACCCGGATTGGCAGCAGCTCGGCGCGGACGAGGCACAGGAACTGTTCCGATCCCAGGGCGTGGAGCTGATGTTCGCCCACATCAAGCGCACCCTCGCGGAGTTCGGCACGGAGTTCGACGTGTACTTCCACGAGAACTCCCTGTTCGAGTCCGGTGCGGTGGAGGCTGCGATCCAGAAGATCAAGGACAACGGCAACCTCTACGAAGCCGACGGTGCATGGTGGCTGCGCTCCACCAACTTCGGTGACGACAAGGATCGTGTGGTCATCAAGTCCGACGGCAACGCGGCGTACATCGCCGGCGACATCGCCTACGTGGCCGACAAGTTCGACCGTGGCCACAACCTGTGCATCTACATGCTGGGCGCCGACCACCACGGCTACATCGCTCGCCTGCGTGCAGCGGCTGCTGCCATGGGTTACGACCCGCAGCAGGTGGAGGTACTCATCGGCCAGCTGGTGAACCTGGTCAAGGATGGCAAGGCCGTGCGCATGTCGAAGCGCGCGGGAACCGTCATCACCCTGGATGACCTGGTAGAGGCCATCGGCGTGGACGCTGCCCGCTACGCCATGATCCGCAGCTCCGTGGACTCCTCCCTGGATATCGACATGGATCTGTGGGCCTCGAAGTCCAACGACAACCCGGTGTTCTACGTCCAGTACGCGCACGCCCGCCTGTGCTCCCTGGCGCGCAAGGCTGCGGACCTGGGGGTTAGTCGCGAGGGCGCCGACCTTTCCCTGCTGACCCACGCCCGCGAAGGCGACCTGATCCGCACCCTCGGCGAGTTCCCAGCCGTGGTGAAGACCGCCGCCGAGCTGCGCGAACCGCACCGTGTGGCCCGCTACGCCGAGTCTCTGGCCGGCACTTTCCACCGTTTCTACGATGCCTGCCAGATCCTGCCTAAGCCGAGCGACGACGAGCAGACTGTGGCTGAGAACCAGGCCCTGTTCGCCGCCCGTCTCTCCCTGGCTGCGGCTTCCCGCCAGACCCTGGCCAATGCGCTCGAGCTGTTGGGTGTGTCTGTCCCGGAGCGCATGTAGTTGTTGTTTTTCTTTGTGACGCCACCACCTCCCGCCCCCTGCCGATAATTCACTCACCTAGGAGATTCCCTTGGATCCGGAGACTCACCTGAACTCCACGCCGTTGCGCCGTCGCACGGCCAGCACCGCGGAGTTCAACGCGATTCCCGCGCACGTCTACCCGCTGGCCCTTCGTCGCGAAACGGCAGGGGAGCGACAGGGCGAGGTCACCATCGGTGGCGTGCCGATCACCGAGATCGCCGACACGTTTGGCACGCCGGCGTTCGTGATGGACGAGGAAGACTTCCGAACCCGCTGCCGCCGCCTGGCGAAGGCTTTCGGTGGCGGGCACTTCGTGCACTACGCTTCCAAGGCATTCCTGTCGAAGACTGTCGCCCGCTGGGTGATGGAGGAGGGGCTATCCCTGGACGTTGCCTCCCTCGGCGAGCTGCAGGTCGCCCTGGCGGCGGGCTTCCCCGCCGAGCGCATCACCGTGCACGGCAACAACAAGTCCCCGGAGTTTTTGCGCCTGGCAGTCTCCGAGGGTGCGGAGTTGATCGTCGTGGACTCGCTGCAGGAGATCGAGGCGCTGTCCACGGTCGCCGGCGAGCTGGGGAGGTCCCAGGATGTGCTGGTGCGTGTGACCCCTGGCGTGCACGTCGATACCCACGAGTTCATCGCCACTAGCCACGAGGATCAGAAGTTCGGATTCTCCCTGGCCTCCGGGGCGGCCCATCATGCGGCCATGGCGTGCCACGCTGCTGATGGCGTGCGCCTGCGCGGCTTGCACTGCCACGTCGGCTCCCAGGTGTTCGAGGCCTCCGGATTCGCCCTGGCCGCCGAGCGCCTGCTGGGCCTGTGGAAGCAGCTGTTGGATTCCACCGCGACGCTTTCGGACGCCCCCACGTCGCTGGATACCCTCGATCTCGGTGGTGGCTACGGTATCGCCTACATGCCGGATCAGGAGGCTCTGGACGTGGAAGAGGTGGCGTCCGAACTCAAGAGCAAGGTGCGCAAGGCAGCAGAGGCGGCCGGCGTGCCCGAGCCGAAGCTCAACGTCGAGCCGGGCCGAGCGATTGCCGGACCATCGATGATCACGCTCTACCGGGTGGGCACGGTGAAGGACGTCGAGGTGGCCGAGGGCATGACCCGCCGCTATATCTCCGTTGACGGCGGTATGAGCGACAACATTCGTCCCGCTCTCTATCAGGCGGAATACGACTGCCGCGTGGCCAATCGCGAGGTCGACGGAGAGTTGCTGCCGACCCGCATCGTGGGCTCCCACTGCGAGTCGGGCGACGTGCTGGTCAATGACGCGCTGGTGCCGGAGGACGTTCGTCCCGGGGACCTGTTGATGATCGGCGCTACCGGCGCGTACTGCTACGCGATGGCCTCTCGGTACAACATGATGACCCGACCCCCGGTGGTGCGAGTAGCCGACGGCGAGGCGCGGTTGATGATTCGCCGCGAAACCATCGACGACGTGCTGGCTTTGGAGGAGTAACCTCCTGGATACAGGGCAAAATAGGGGTAATGGACAGCTTTGTCTAGTCGCACGGTAGATTGGTGCGATAACCTAAGAAAAAATTACCAGCTTTCCTCTCATTTGAGACCTTACAAAGGAGCGACAAAGGAGCGACATGACCGAGCAGAAGTTTAAGCCAGGCAAGGGAATCGGCCAGACCGTAGGTGTGGCTCTGCTGGGCATGGGTACCGTTGGTGCAGAAGTGCTGCGGCTGCTGGAGGAGCGCAGTGATGAATTCGCAGCCCGCATCGGTGGCCCGCTGGAGGTCCGGGGTATTGCCGTCAGCAACTTGTCCAAGCCCCGCCCGGGTGTGGATCCGGAGAAGCTGACCGACGACGCGCTGTCTCTGGTGGCCCGCGACGACATTGACCTGGTCATCGAGGTCATCGGCGGCATCGAGTACCCGCGCGAGGTCGTGCTGGCGGCGCTGCGCGCCGGCAAGTCCGTCGTCACCGCCAACAAGGCTCTCATCGCCGCTCACGCTGATGAGCTGGCTGCCGCTGCCGACGAGTCCGGAGTGGACCTGTTCTTCGAAGCGGCCGTTGCCGCCGCCATCCCGGTGGTTGGACCGCTGCGCCGCTCCCTTGCCGGCGACAAGGTCAACCAGGTGATGGGCATTGTCAACGGCACCACTAACTTCATTCTCGACGCAATGTACACCCGGGGTGCCAGCTACGACGAGATGCTGGCAGAGGCTACCGAGTTGGGATACGCGGAGGCCGACCCGTCCGCCGACGTTGACGGCTTTGACGCCGCCAGCAAGGCCGCCATCCTGGCCTCCCTGGCATTCCACACCCGCGTGTCCGGCGAGGACGTCCACACCGAAGGCATCCGCGACATTACCGTCGCCGACATCGAAGCGGCCAAGGCCGCAAACTCCACCATCAAGCTGCTGGCTATCTGTGAGCGTCTGGTGGATGAGGAAGGTAAGGAATCTGTGTCTGCAAGCGTGTACCCGGCGCTGATCCCCAGCAGCCACCCGCTTTCCAGCGTCTCTGAGTCCTACAACGCAGTCTTCGTCGAGGCGGAGTCCGCCGGTCGCCTGATGTTCTACGGCAACGGCGCCGGTGGCGGCCCGACCGCCTCCGCCGTGCTGGGTGACGTCGTGGCCGTGGCGCGCAACATTGTGCTCGGTGGCCGCGGACCAGGGGAGTCCACCTACGCCTCCCTGCCCATCGCCAACTTTGGTGACGTGCGTACCCGCTACCACGTGGACATGCAGGTGGATGATCGCCTGGGCGTGCTGGCTGAGGTGGCCTCCGTGTTCTCTGAGCAGGGTGTGTCGCTGAAGACCGTGCGTCAAGAAGGGCTGAACGACGGTGCGCGCCTCGTCGTCATCACCCACAGCGCGAAGGAAAAGAACCTGGAAGAGACCGTGGCGAAGCTCAAGGAGCTCGACGCTGTCAAGGCGATTGACTCCGTCATCCGCATGGAAGGCTAAACTCTAAGAGCGCTTTAAGCCAAGACCGACAACTGGGAAGAAACGACAGGGAAGCTATGACGAACAAGGTTCTGAACCACTGGACCGGCCTGATCAACATGTACCGCGATCGGATGCCGTTCGCGAAGGACTGGGAGCCGGTGACCCTCAACGAGGGCGGCACCCCGCTGCTGCGCGCGAACTACCTGTCGGAGATCACCGGCTGCGAGGTCTACCTCAAGATCGAAGGTGCCAACCCCACCGGATCCTTCAAGGACCGCGGTATGACCGTGGCCGTCACGGACGCTTACCACAAGGGCCAGAAGGTCCTGATGTGCGCCTCGACCGGCAACACCTCAGCCTCCGCGGCGGCCTACGCGGCCCGAGCGGGTCTGAAGTCCGCCGTGCTGATCCCAGAAGGCAAGATCGCCCAGGGCAAGCTCGCGCAGGCAGTAATGCACGGTGCGCAGATCATCCAGGTACGCGGCAACTTCGACGACTGCCTGGAGCTGGTCCGCAAGACCACCACCGAGTTCCCGGAGATCGCCCTGGTCAACTCCGTGAACCCGATGCGCATCGAGGGGCAGAAGACCGCCGCGTTTGAGATTGTGGATTGTCTTGGTGACGCCCCCGATGTTCACTTCCTGCCAGTCGGCAACGCGGGCAACATCACGGCGTATTGGAAGGGCTACTCCGAGTACGCGGAGGACGGCGTTTCCACCCAGCGTCCCGTGATGAAGGGCGTGCAGGCAGCCGGAGCTGCCCCGCTGGTCAAGGGCGAGCCTGTGCTGGAGCCGGAGACGATCGCTACCGCGATCCGCATTGGTAACCCGGCTTCCTGGCAGCAGGCCGTTGCAGCCAAGGAGGAGTCGGGTGGCGACTTCCGCGCACAGACCGACGAGCAGATTCTGGAGGCCTACCGCACCATCGCTGGCCGCGAGGGCATCTTCGTCGAGCCGGCCTCTGCATCTTCCGTTGCAGGTCTGCTGGACGCTCACGCCAACGGCGAGCTGACTGCTGGACAGCGCATTGTGTGTACCGTCACCGGCCACGGCCTGAAGGATCCGACGACTGCGCTGTCTCAGATGCCGGAGCCCACCGTCACCGACGTGGACCCGCACGCCGTTGCAGACAAGCTGGGGTTGAAGTAATGGGCGTCGAGATCCCCGTTGGCCGCAAGGCCACCGTCAAGGTTCCCGCATCGACCGCGAATCTGGGGCCTGGCTTCGATACCCTCGGCCTGGCGCTGGGGCTGTATGACTATGTGACTGCCGAGGTCATCGAGTCCGGCCTGGAGGTCGAGGTCACCGGTGAAGGCGAGGGCGAGGTTCCACTGGACGAGCGCCACCTGGTGGTACGCGCCCTGCGCGCAACGCTGAAGGAAGCCGACGTGACGGTTCCGGGGTTGCGTGTGAGCTGTACGAACTCCATCCCGCAGTCCCGCGGCCTGGGGTCTTCGGCCGCCGCGGCGACGGCAGGCGTGGCCGCGGGCAACGGCCTGGCAGGGTTCACGCTGGACGACCAGGCGCAGGTGCAGATCGCCTCTACCTTTGAGGGGCACCCCGATAACGCGGGCGCTTCCGTGCTGGGCGCGGGCGTGGTCTCGTGGACGAACACGCCCATCGACGGAGTATCCGCACCGGCCTACCACGCCCGTCGCATCGACGTGCACCCGGACATCAAGGCCACTGCGTTCATCCCGGACTTCCACGCCTCGACGGAGGCGATCCGTCGCGTGCTGCCGTCGGACATTAGCCACGTGGATGCCCGCTTCAACGTCTCCCGCACGGCAGTCATGACCGTCGCGCTGCGCGACGATCCGGAGCTGCTGTGGGAGGGCACTCGCGACCGCATGCACCAGACCTACCGCGCCGAGGTGCTGCCGGTGACCGCCGAGTGGGTGAACCGTCTGCGCAACCTGGGCTATCCGGCGTTCCTTTCGGGCGCGGGCCCGACGATCCTGGTGCTGAGCACCGAGCCGGTGGACAACGCACTGGTGGAAGAGGCCCGCGGCCGCGGGATGAAGGTCCTGGAGCTGGATGTCGCCGGTCCGGTTGAGGTGGACGTCACCGGATAAAGTACGAAACTAGTCCTGGGCAGTAGCTGGGGCGGGAGATTGTTTCCTCTCGCTCCGGCTTTTCTGTATGACGCCGAATAGCATCGGGACGACGGAAAAGGCGACAATTCCGAGGAAGATGGCGTCGATATTGTTGCGCACGAACTCCACTCCGCCGAATAGCGACCCCAGGTAGACGATGCCGCTGGCCCACAGCACACCACCAAGCACGTTGAAAAGAATGAACGTGTGATAGCGCATGCCGGACATCCCAGCTACTAGTGGGGCATAGGTGCGCACGAAGGGTACGAAGCGGCACAGGATGATCGTGATCGCACCGTATTTCTCAAAGAACGCCTCAGAGCGGTGCAGATGCTCCTGCTTAAAGAAACGCCCGTCCTTCCGGTTGCGCAGCGCGGGGTGGAAGCGGTGGCCAATCCAGTAGCCCACCTGGTCGCCCAGGATCGCTGCGATCGGGGTGATTAGCAATACCTGCCACAGGGGTGCGAAGCCATCGGGCTGGCTGGCCAGTAGACCAGCGGTGAAGAGCAGGGAGTCGCCGGGCAGGAAAGGGAAGAACAGCCCGGATTCGATGAAGATGATCGCAAAAATGGCGGGCAGGATCGCCGCGCCGAAAGGTCCGGAGCCCGAAAGCAAATACATCGGGTCGAACCACTGCGGCCCGAGGGCCAGCACAGTTACATCGGTCATGCAGGAAAACGCTACTCTACTTTTTCCCGCAATAGTTGGAATTGTTCCTGTTAAATTCTGGTGAATTTACCCCGACGCCCCAGGGGGTGTGCCCCCTTACCCGGTCCAGTTCGCCCCAGCCTGCCCCTCAGCAGGCACCCGGGTGCGCCCCTTAGATCGTGATGATCTCGAACTTCCCCTCGCGGAAGTACTGGCGCAGGTCCTTCTTGTCGAACTTATCCACGCTGGTCTTATCGATGTGATCCACGAAGGTCCAGTTCTCCGGCACCATCCAGCCGGGCACGCGCTTGCGTAGATCGTCGGCCAACTCCTGCGCGGTTTCCGCAGTCCAGGGGGTTCCTTCGGCAACCACTACCACCGCGAGCGGACGCTGCCCCCACTTCTCCGATGGAATGCCGATCACCGCCGCCTCGATCACCGCTGTGGGTTCCAGCAGGTAGTTCTCCAGCGCTGCAGAATAGATCCATTCGCCGCCCGAGCGGATGATGTCGGCCTTGCGATCGTGGATTGTCAGGTAGCCGTCCTTGTTTACGGTGGCGATGTCGCCGGTGCGCAGCCAGCCATCCTCGGTAAAGCGCGGGCTGTCGTCCTTATAGTACGAGGCTGTCACCGTGTTGCCGCGTACCTGCAGCTCGCCTTCGTTGCGGTCGTTGGCTTCCAGCACATTGTCGTGGTCGTCGACGATGCGGTAGCGCATGCCCGCGTGAAAGCGCCCTTGGCTTTCGCGGTACTTAGCGCGGGCAGCGCCGGCCACTCCGGCGGGTGGGTGGGCAACGGTGCCCACCGGGCCGGTCTCCGTCATGCCCCAGGAGTGGATGATGTCCACGCCGAAGCGCTCCTCCCAGGCATCGATCATGGCGGGGGAGACCTGCGAGCCGCCGACGTAGATTTCCTGCAGGCTCATCTTCTTCGGGTGCTTCTTGGCGTAGTGCACCAGCAGACCCGTCCACACAGCTGGCGATCCGTGGGCCTGGCGCGGCATGGCGTCTGCGATCACGTGCGCCAGGTGTTCTGGGGTGGCGCTGCGGCCGGTGAACACGATCGGCGCGCCGGCCATAAACGCGGCCAGTGGCACGCCCCAGCTGAGGACGTGATAGATCGGCACACAGCACAGGAAGCTGGTGCCGTTGCGGATGCTGAAGCTATCGGCGGCGCGCAGCTGCATGGAGTGCAGCCACAGCGCACGGTGGGAGTAGACTACGCCCTTCGGTGGGCCTTCTGTGCCGGTGGAAAAGCAGATGGCCGCCGGGTCGGTTTCTTCCATGTCCGGCCAATCGAAGTCGGCACTGCGCCCGTCGAGTGCGGCCTCCAGGTTCAATACGCGCAGGTGGCTCAAGCCCGGTTTGCCCTGTTCGCCTTGTTCGCCCTGTTCACCCTGTGCTGTGACGAGCCGTTGCACCGCCTCGGTGTCCGCAAGGTTCGGGCCGATCACCAGCACCGCCTCCACACACGGGCAGTCGGCTAGTAGCGGGACGATCTGTTCGCTGCAGGTCGGGTCGAGTACCAGCACTTTCGGCGCCGCTTTGTTGATGATGTGTGTGATCTGGGCGTCCATGAGGTGCCGGTTGATGGGGTTAAACACCGCGCCCATCGACGCCACGGAGAGCAGTACCTCCAGGTGCTCGGTGCAGTTCGGCAGGACAGTGCCCACGCGGTCACCGCGTTCGATGCCGAATTCGTCGCGCAGCATGTTGGCCATAGCGGCTGCGCGGATGCCGATGTGCAGGAAGCTGGTTTGCTCCGCGGTCTCGTCAAAATACGTGGTCACCGTGGTGTTTCGGTGAACGCTGGCCCCGTATTCAAGGATCCTCGCTACGGATAGTGGGATCTCCTGCATCGTCGACTTCATGCATTTCAGCCTAGCCGTTAGGTACTCGCGGTGTGGGAGGTGCTATGGTTAGCTACGGAAGCCGGATGTGAGGCTCGTTTCTTTTTCTCTATTCTTTCTTTTTACGACGCCACCCCGCGCTACACCCGCCGCCAGTCGCATCGTGGGACGTTAAGGCGGCAATCTTTCTGGAAGATTCCCGCAATCTTTGGGTTAAATTAAAAACTGTTGTCGAATACGCATGTCTGGCCAACCCTGGGGCTTCGCAGGCTTTTTGAAGGGTCGATGAAGAAGCCAGACGTGAAAGGACTTTTGTGAGCCTGTCCGATATTTTGGCTCGTGGCCAAGCCAATGGCCTCGCCTCGTTGAAATTGCCGGAGCTGCGACAGATTGCAGCGGCACAGGGGCTGAAAGGCACCTCTGGTCTTCGCAAAGGCGAGCTGATCGCCGTTATCGAATCCGGTGTTGCATCGAGTGGCGGTGGAGCGCCCCGGAAGCCTCAGCCTGCCGAAGAGACTGCACCGAAGGAGCCGAAGGAGCCGACGGAAAAGTCGGTCGCGGAGGCGCGGGAGGGGCGTCACCAAGAAAAGCGCCAAGAAGAAACCGCAGATAGCTCCGAGCAGAACGGTGGCAACCGCGGTGAAGAGCGCCACGAAGATCGCGAGAAGAACCGCCACGATAACGAGCGCGGCGATAACAACCGGGACGACAATAACCGCGGCAACCGTCGCAACCGTCGCAATCGCCGCAACCGCCGTAACCGTGGCCGCGACAATAATCGTGACAGCAACCGCGATAACAACCGCAACAACGGCGGCAACAACGGTGATGGCAATAACGGCGGCGGCAACGGTGGTAACAATGGCGGCAACAACAACCGCGACCCGAAGCCGGAAGAGCTGACACCCGTCGCGGGCATTCTCGACTTCGTGGACGCGAACACCGCGTTCATCCGCACCACCGGCTACCACGCGGGCCCGACGGACGTGTACGTGCCTATCAACACGGTACGGAAGTACGGCATGCGCCACGGCGACGCGATCGTTGGCACCATCCGCCCGAAGAACAACAACAATAACGGCGGCGGACGCGGACGGAACCGCCAGAAGTACACGCCGATCTACCAGGTAGAGACCGTTAACGGCCTGACCCCGGAGCAGGCGGCAGCGCGCCCGAACTTTGCGAAGCTGACCCCGCTGTACCCGAACCAGCGCCTGCGCCTGGAGACCGACCCGAAGACGCTGACCACCCGCGTGATCGACCTGATCATGCCTATCGGCAAGGGGCAGCGCGCGCTGATCGTTTCCCCGCCGAAGGCCGGTAAGACGACCATCCTGCAGGACATCGCCAACGCGATCTCCACGAACAACCCCGAGTGCTACCTCATGGTGGTGCTGGTGGACGAGCGCCCGGAGGAAGTGACGGACATGCAGCGCTCCGTCAAGGGCGAGGTCATCGCCTCCACGTTCGACCGCCCGCCGGGGGAGCACACCAACGTTGCCGAGCTGGCCGTCGAGCGCGCAAAGCGTCTGGTGGAGCAGGGCAAGGACGTTGTTCTGCTGCTGGATTCCATCACCCGCCTGGGTCGCGCGTACAACAACTCCTCGCCGGCCTCTGGTCGCATCCTGTCCGGTGGTGTGGATTCCAATGCTTTGTACCCGCCGAAGCGCTTCCTCGGCGCTGCCCGCAATATCGAAAACGGCGGCTCACTGACGATCATCGCCACCGCGATGGTGGAGACCGGCTCGGCCGGCGACACGGTGATCTTCGAGGAATTCAAGGGCACCGGCAACGCGGAGTTGAAGCTGGACCGCAAGATCTCCGAGCGCCGTGTGTTCCCGGCTGTGGACGTGAACCCGTCGGGTACCCGCAAGGACGAGCTGCTGCTCAGCCCGGAGGAGGCGCGCATTATGCACAAGCTGCGCCGCATCCTGTCCGCCCTGGATTCGCAGGCGGCCATCGACCTGCTGATCAAGCAGCTGCGTAAGACCAAGACCAACCGGGAGTTCATGCTGCAGGTTGCCAGCTCCGCGCCCCTGGCAGGCGAGGACGAGGAGGATTAAACCATGAGCCAATCACCGTCAGTCATCGACGACATCCTGGCCGAGTACCAGGGCCTGGAAATGCAGCTGAGCGATCCCGAGCTGCACAACGACCCGGCCGCCGCCCGCAAGGTCGGCAAGCGCTTTTCCGAGCTGCAGCCGATTATCCAGACGCACCAGAAGCTCGAGCAGGCCCGCGAGGACCACGAGGCAGCGTCGGAGATGGCATCCGAGGACAAGGAATTCGCCGAGGAAGCCAAGCGCCTGGAAGAGGAGATCGGCGAGCTGGAGGAGCAGCTGACCGACCTGCTGGCTCCTCGCGACCCGCACGACGGCGACGACATCGTCATGGAGATCAAGTCCGGTGCCGGCGGCGAGGAAGCCGCGTTGTTCGCCGGCGAGCTGGCGCGCATGTACCAGCGCTACGCTGAACGCCACGGCTTTAGCACCGAGATCCTGGGTCTGAACGAGACCGACCTGGGTGGTGTGAAGGATATGACTCTGTCCATTCGCTCCAAGCAGCCCTCCCGCGATGGCGCGTGGTCGGAGTTCAAGTTCGAAGGTGGCGTGCACCGCGTGCAGCGCATCCCCGTCACCGAGTCGCAGGGCCGCATTCAGACCTCCGCTGCGGGCGTGCTGGTGTACCCGGAGCCCGACGAGGTCGAGGACGTGCACATCGACGACAAGGACATCCGTGTGGACGTCTACCGTTCCTCCGGTAAGGGCGGCCAGGGCGTGAACACCACGGACTCCGCCGTGCGTATTACCCACCTGCCGACCAACATCGTGGTGACCTGTCAGAAGGAGCGTTCCCAGATCCAGAACCGCGCCCGCGCGATGCAGGTTCTGGCTGCGCGCCTGCAGCAGATGAAGGAAGAGGAAGCTGAGGCCGAGGCAGCCGAGGGGCGCGCAGCGCAGATCCGCACCATGGATCGTTCCGAGCGCATCCGCACCTACAACTTCCCCGAGTCCCGCGTCTCCGACCACCGCATCGGCTACAAGGCCAACAACCTGGATGCTGTCCTGGACGGCGACCTGGAGGCGCTGCTCGCGGCGCTGAAGGAGGCCGACCGCGCACGCCGCCTCGAGGCGGAAGACTAGCCTTTTCCGTCGCGCGGGTGAAGGGCACAGAACGGCAGGACAGTAGAACGGCAGAACGGTGGGACGTTGAACATCAACCAGGCGATCCGCGAGGCCACCGCGCAATTGACCGCAGCGGGCATCGATTCCGCTGCAGTCGACGCGCGGCTGTTGATGCGCTATCTACTCGCGGAACCCGGCACTAGCTCAGCTGCGCCCGGCACCGGCTCTGACCCTGCGCCTCGCGTCGCCGTCGACCCCGGCACTCTCTTTATGCGCGCCGACGATCCCGCCCCCAGCGCCTATGCCGACTGGGTGGCCCGCCGCGCCGCGCGCGAACCCCTCCAGCACATTGTGGGCTCCGCCCCCTTCTGCGGCCTGGACCTTTTTGTGGAGCCAGGCTGCTTCGTCCCGCGCCCCGAAACCGAGTTGCTCGCCGACTGGGCCGCGCGCTTCCTCAAGGGCCGCCCCGCGCCGCGCGTGGTCGATCTGTGCTGCGGCCCCGGCACGTTGGGGCTCGGGGTTTCTTTTCTTTATGACGCCCCCATCTCCCTAACCGGAGTCGAAGTCTCTCGCGCGGCGCTGCGCTTGGCCGAGAAGAATGCTCGACTTGTGCCGCAGGTCAAGGCCACATTCGTCCAGGCCGATCTGGCCGTAGATGATCCCGTGGAGTTATCAGAGACGGCAGGCGTTTACCCCGAAGGTTTCGCGCCCGCGGACGTGGTGGTATGCAATCCTCCGTATGTGCCGGAATCCGCGGAAGTTTCCCCCGAGGTGGCCGCCGACCCGCACGCAGCCGTGTTCTCCGGGGAAGACGGACTAGAGCTCATGCCACGGGTCCTGCAGTGGGCTGAGACGCTGGGACGCGCAGGTGGTGGCGTCGGAATAGAACACGACGACTCCAACGGCGCGCAGGTGGCGGCCATGATGCAGCAACGCGGCTGGCGAGAGATCACCCAACACCACGACCTGGCTGGCCGGCCGCGCTTCGTCACCGCCCTGCTACCGCAGTAGTACCGGCGATGGGGTTAAGGTAGAGCACGTAATAAATAGCCAAGAAAGGGCCGCAATGTCGAGAACCGTAGACGCAACCGATCCGCAGAACCGCGAGGCCGCGCTAGACGCCGCGGCGAATGCGGTGAAGGGCGGACGGCTGGTTGTGCTGCCGACCGACACGGTCTACGGCATCGGCTGCGATGCCTTCGACAATGAGGCAGTGTCCGCCCTGCTGCGTGCCAAGGGGCGTGGCCCCGACATGCCCGTTCCCGTGCTGGTTCCCAGCTGGACGACCATCCAAGGGCTCGTGCGCGAGTACACCTACAACATGCGTAAGCTCGTCGAGGCATTCTGGCCGGGTGGCCTGTCGATGGTCGTCCACCAGGCGCCCAGTCTGCCGTGGAACCTGGGGGATACCCGCGGCACCGTGATGCTTCGCATGCCCAACCAGCCCATTGCGTTGGAGCTCTTGGAGCGCACCGGCCCGATGGCCGTTTCCAGCGCCAATATCTCCGGCCAGCCGCCGGCGACGAATGTGCAGATGGCCGAGGACCAGCTGGGTGCGGACGTGACGACCTACATCGACGGTGGGGAAGCGCACCACGGCGTGGCCTCCACCATCGTTGACCTTTCCTCCGGCCGCCCGCGCATCCTGCGCGAGGGCGCGGCCACCACCGAGCGCGTGGCCGAGGTTCTGGGAATGAGCAGTGCGGAGCTGCGGGGAGACGTCTAATGACAGTCCTTGCCCAGCCGGCTATCGGCGCAGGTATTCCCCTGCGTGAGTTGGTGTTGGTGCTGCTCGTCGCCTGCACGGTGACGTATCTGGTGACGGGCGTGGTGCGCTCGGTGATCATGCGCTACGGGCGGATGGCCGCCCCGCGCGAGCGCGACGTGCACCAAGTTCCGATGCCTCGGCTGGGCGGGGTAGCGATGTTCACGGGACTGGTCGTGGCCGTAGTGGTGGCCAACCAGCTGCCCGCGTTGACGCGCGGGTTCCCGCCGGTAACGCCAGATATGACGGCGGTGCTGATGGCCGCCTTCGTGATTGTTGTCGTCGGGGTGGTGGACGACCTCTACGACATCTCCTGGGTGCTGAAGCTCGGCGGGCAGGTAGTGGGTGCCGTGGTGATGAGCCTGATGGGCTTGAGCTGGTACTTGTTCTACCTGCCTTTCGGGGACGGGACCACGCTGATCCTGGACCAGGTCCAGTCCACGATCCTGACGGCGCTGCTGACCGTCACGATCGTGAACGCCATGAACTTCGTCGACGGCTTGGATGGTCTGGCCGCAGGGTTGGGGGCGATCGCCGCCGGGACGATCCTGATCTACTCGCTGACAATCCTGCATGACCAGGGCGGCACCGTGGCGGCCTACCCGCCGGCGATCATCTCTGCGGCGCTGGTGGGAATCTGCATGGGTTTCCTGCCTCACAACTTTTCGCCCGCGCGCATCTTCATGGGGGATAGCGGCGCGATGCTGATCGGCCTGTTGCTGTCCGCGGCCTGCACGTCGGCATCCGGGCGCATCAACGCGGCGCTGTACGGGCCGGCGGATATGGCGGCTCTGCTCTCGCCGATGATCGTGGTTCTGGCGGCCCTGTCCATTCCGCTGCTGGACCTGGTGATGGCAGTTGTGCGCCGCGTGTCCCAGGGCAAGAGCCCGTTCTCGCCAGACAAGAAGCACCTGCACCACCGACTGCTGCACATTGGCCACAGTCAGAAGCGCGTGGTTCTGGTTTTGTACACCTGGGTTGGGGTAGTGGCCTTCGGTGCGGTGGGGCTGACCGTGTTGCCTCTGCACGTGATGGCAATTTCCTTTAGTTTGCTGGTGATCGTTGCCATCGTGGCGACGGTGGTGCCGCTGTGGCGGGAGAATCGGAAGTCGAACACGGCTCAGGTAAGCTAATCGCCATGACTGAGGCGACTGAGAACAACGGTGCGGCGGGCGCTAAAGAGCTGCCCGAGTTGAACGACGTATCCCAAGCCAGCGACCACGTCGGCCCGCTGAAGGCTGCCATGCGTTCCGGAGCGCTGGCGCTGGTGGTGTTGGGTGCGCTTTCCCTGTTGGTGTGGGGTCTTATCAGCGGCACCGAGGGGCTGTGGGGAGCAGGCATCGGGTGGCTGGTCGGCGGCGGATTTATGCTGCTGACGGTAGTGATCGTGCTGTTTAGTTCCAACACTTCGCCCTCGATGACGATGGGCTTGATCCTGGGCAGCTGGCTGGTTAAGGCGGCGGTGCTGCTGGGCATTCTGTTCTTCCTGAAGGACAAGACTTTCTACGACACCGCAGCGCTGGCCGTAACCGTGATCTTGAGCATGGTCGCCGTACTGGCCATCGAGACGCTGGCAGTTACTCGCACCCAGAAGCTTTACATCAGCTAGCGAGGCTAACGGCATCTAGTGCTAGTGCCCGAATCCACGCCCCGGTTTGCATAGCCAATGCAGGCCGGGGCTTTTTGTTTGTTGTGATGCTACGGGTGGCACTGCTTGCGCGCAGAAAGATAACGCCCTCACGCGGAGAGGCGACAACTGTCAGTAGCGAGCTGGGGTAAGTGCAGCGGGGAGGGAGCGGAGGTAGGCCTAAACACATACAAATGATTCTGGAACCAAAAACGTTGAAAACCACGACCAAGTGGGGGGACCCGCAACGTGTTTCACTTAGCGATTCGCGAGATAAAGCTGATATTGTTCTATCGGGCCATTTATTGGCACACGTATGTGTGAACAGTAGATACGGCACCGGCTGATTATGTAGGGACGTGCGACGGAGTCCCTCAGCGTCGGCCTAACTCTTCGAAAAGAGACCTCCATCGCACCGCAGTGATTCTGTGCAATCTTGCGGCCCAATCACGGGAGAGAACGCTGAGCGTAACAACCTTGGCCATGAAGGGCGAGTTTCACGTACCTTCATTGGAACACGAATTCTTCCCGGGGCAAGTGGATAGCAACCAGCTGTGGTTCAGTGAGTTTGCTGGTGGAGCCTTCGCGCTCGACCGCCTCATGGTCATCCGTATTGTGATGATTCTTCTGGTTACCGCATTCTTCTTCTTTGCAATGCGGAAGCCGAAGCTGATTCCGAGCGGCGTGCAGAACGTTGCTGAGTACTTCTTGGACTTCGTTCGGATTCACATCGCGGAGGATATCTTGGGCAAGAAGGAGGGGCGCCGGTTCCTGCCGATCATCGCCGCTATCTTCTTCACTGTTCTTGCCGTCAACATGTCGACGATCATTCCGTTCATGAACATTTCAGCCAGCGCTCGAGTGGGTCTGCCACTGGTGCTGGCTGTTGTCGCGTATATCGCATTCATCTACGCGGGTGTGAAGCGCTATGGCTTCGGCAAGTACATCAAGTCCTCGCTGATCATTCCTGGTTTGCCTTCTTGGCTCCACTTCATCGTGGCGCCGATTGAGGCATTCTCCACATTCGTCCTCCGTCCGGTAACGCTGACGATTCGTCTTATGGCGAATATGTTGGCTGGACACATCATCCTCGTCATGCTGTTCAGTGCCACGAACTTCTTCTTCTGGCAGATGAGCGGTTGGACTGTGGCTGCTGGCGGCACGATCCTCTTCGCGATCGCCTTCACCCTGTTCGAGCTCATGGTGATCTTCCTGCAGGCATACATCTTCTCCCTGCTGACCGCCGTGTACATCGAGCTGTCCCTCCACGCAGACGAGCACTAATTCGCCCCTTTTTAAGTACTCAAATGACCAAGCCGGACAACGACAAAAGAAAAGCTGCAACCGGCTGGTTCTCAGAAAGGTAATGGAAACCAAATGAACGACATCTTCCTCATCGCGCAGGACACCACCACCAAGTTCCAGGGCTTCGGCACCATCGGCTACGGCCTGGCTGCTATCGGCTCCGCTATCGGTGTGGGTAACGTTGCAGGTAAGACCGCTGAGGCAATGGCTCGCCAGCCCGAGATGGCCGGCCAGCTGCGCACCACCATGTTCCTGGGTATCGCTTTCGCCGAGGCACTGGCTCTGATCGGCTTCGTCGCCGGCTTCCTGTTCTAATTTCAGTGCGATTGGCCGCTCGTTAAGAGCACTTTCTAACCACCGCACCAGAATCGAAAGCTGGAGACTATGACGAACACCTTTTTGTTAGCAGCTGAGAAGCTGCCGATGGAGGAGTCGGTAAACCCGCTGCTTCCTCCGCTGTACGACATCGTCTGGTCCATCATTCCTTTTGCAGTCATCCTGTTTGTCTTCTGGAAGTTCGTGCTTCCGAAGTTCCAGGAAGTGCTGAATCAGCGCGAGGACCAGATCGAGGGCGGCATTCGGCGCGCCGAGTCCGCTCAGGCAGAGGCTAAGGCTGCCTTGGAGAAGTACAACGCTCAGCTTGCTGAGGCACGCACTGAGGCTGCGCAGATTCGTGATGACGCCCGTTCTCAGGGTCAGAAGATCATCGCGGACATGAAGGCTCAGGCAACCGAAGAGTCCAACCGTATCGTCGAGTCGGGCCACAAGCAGCTCGAGGCACAGCGTTCCGCCGTTGTCACCGACCTGCGCAAGGAGATGGGTGAAAACTCCATCAACTTGGCTGAGCGCCTGTTGGGCGAGCAGCTGTCGGACGACGTGAAGCGCTCGGGCACCATCGATAACTTCCTCGCCGGACTGGACAACGTCGGCGCATCCGGGAAGTGATCGGTATGCACGCAGCGAGCCGAGAGGCAATTGAGCGCCTCGAGCAGACCCTGGATCAGGGTCTTAACGAGACCTCCGACAAAGTGGGCACCGGTGTAACCACCGGCACCGAGCTGTTCGACGTTGTCGAGCTGCTCGACAGTGACCGCGGCCTGCGTGTCGCGCTGATCGACCCGGCGAGGGATGCCAACACCCGCGTGGAACTGGCCAAGAGCCTGTTCGGCGGCAAGGTATCTGCCTCGACGGAAGAAATCGTGTCTGCTGCTGTATCCCAGTCGTGGTCCAACACTCGCGACCTGCGCGACGGACTGGTGAAGCTGGGCCGCCTGGCCCTGCTGCGCGCCGCCGACGCTCAAGGTCAGCAGGACCGCGTTGAAGACGAACTGTTCCAGCTGGCCCGCATCATCGAACGTGAGCCGGAGCTGGAGCTGAAGCTGGCCGACCGCGCCGCATCCCCGGATGCTCGCCGCGACCTGCTGGCAAAGGTCCTGTATGGCAAGGTCACTTCCACGACCGAGGCACTGGCGCTGCAGGCAATTGGCCGTTTGCGCCAGCGTCCAGTCGAGGAACTTGACTCGTTGGTTGACGAGGTAGCTGCACTGGAGGGGCGCACCGTTGCGCGTGTCCGTGCCGCAGCTGCCCTGGGTGAACAGCAGAAGTCGACTCTGTCGGACAAGCTGGAAAAGATTTACGGTCGCAAGATTGCGGTCCACTCCGAGGTTGATACCAGCCTCCTCGGCGGTGCCGTGATCCGCGTCGGACACGAAATTATCGACGGCAGCACTGCAGGTAACCTGCGGCGCCTCCGCGCGTCGATCGCTTAGGGCGTCATAAAAAGGCGCCCCAAGGAACCGACAAAGACCAAGCAAGAAAATAGATGCTGGAAGACGAAACCGAGAGCAGGAAGAACATGGCGGAGCTGACGATCTCCTCCGATGAGATCCGTAGCGCGATTGCGAACTACACCTCGAGCTACTCCCCGGAGGCCTCCCGTGAGGAGGTCGGCGTGGTCACGGCGGCTGCAGACGGTATTGCCCAGGTAAGCGGCATGCCCTCTGTGATGGCTAACGAGCTACTCGAGTTCCCAGGCGGCGTGATTGGCGTCGCACAGAACCTCGACACCGACAGCGTCGGCGTCGTGATCCTGGGTAACTTCGAGACCCTCAAGGAGGGCGACGAGGTCAAGAGGACCGGCGAGGTCCTGTCCATTCCGGTTGGGGAGAAGTTCCTCGGCCGCGTTATCAACCCACTGGGTCAGGCCATCGACGGCCTGGGCGACATCGAGTCCGAGGAAGAACGTGCCCTCGAGCTCCAGGCGCCCTCCGTTCTGATGCGTCAGCCCGTCGAGGAGCCGATGCAGACCGGCATCAAGGCTATCGACGCAATGACCCCGATTGGCCGTGGTCAGCGTCAGCTGATCATTGGCGACCGCAAGACCGGTAAGACCTCGGTCTGCATCGATACCATCCTGAACCAGCGCGACAACTGGGCAACCGGCGACCCGAAGCAGCAGGTTCGCTGCATCTACGTTGCGGTTGGCCAGAAGGGTTCCACGATCGCTTCGATCCGTAAGACCCTGGAAGATCACGGCGCGCTGGAGTACACCACCATCGTGGCAGCACCGGCATCCGACTCCGCCGGCTTCAAGTGGCTGGCACCGTTCACCGGCGCCGCACTGGGCCAGCACTGGATGTACCAAGGCAAGCACGTCCTGGTTATCTACGATGATCTGACCAAGCAGGCTGAGGCTTACCGTGCGATCTCCCTGCTGCTGCGTCGTCCGCCGGGCCGCGAGGCTTACCCCGGTGACGTCTTCTACCTGCACTCCCGTCTGCTGGAGCGCGCAGCGAAGCTGAACGACGAGCTGGGCGGCGGTTCCCTGACGGCACTGCCGATCATTGAGACCAAGGCAAACGACGTATCTGCCTTCATTCCGACCAACGTTATTTCCATTACCGACGGTCAGGTATTCCTGGAGTCCGATCTGTTCAACCAGGGTGTCCGACCGGCTATCAACGTTGGTGTGTCCGTCTCCCGTGTTGGTGGTGCCGCACAGACCAAGGGCATGAAGAAGGTGTCCGGCTCCCTGCGTCTGGACCTGGCCGCATACCGCGACCTGGAGGCATTCGCTGCCTTCGCATCCGACCTGGACCCGGCTTCCAAGGCACAGCTGGAGCGCGGTAAGCGCCTGGTCGAGCTGCTGAAGCAGAAGGAGACCGAGCCGCAGTCCGTCGAGGACCAGATGGTTTCCATCTACCTGGCAGGCGAGGGCGAGTTCGACGACGTTCCGGTTGAGGACGTTCGCCGCTTCGAGTCCGAGCTGCTGGAGAACCTGCACGCTTCCCACGGTGGCGTGTTCGAGCAGATCAAGGGTGGCACCCCGTTCAGCGACGAGTCCAAGGCCGAGCTGGCTGGCGCAGTCCAGGACTTCAAGCAGGGCTTCCAGACCACCGACGGCACCCCCGTCATCAACGAGCCGGAAGCTCGCCCGCTTGGCGACGACGAGGTCACCAAGTCTCAGATCACTGTCTCCCGCAAAACCCAGTAGGCGCGGAAGGTAAGTGAGCACAGTGACCACCAAGACCATTAATGAAACAGAAGGGAGGCGATAGTTATGGCTAGTCTTCGCGAACTGAGGACACGCATCAAGTCCGTGAACTCGACTAAGAAGATCACGAAGGCCCAGGAGCTCATCGCCACCTCGAGGATCACGAAGGCTCAGGCACGTGTTGACGATGCGGAGCCTTACGCGGATGAAATCACCCGCGTGGTTCAGCGCCTGGCCTCCGCCAGCACCCTGGATCACAAGATCCTGCAGGAGCCGACGGATGCTTCCCGCGCCGCAATCCTCGTGGTTTCAAGTGACCGTGGCATGTGCGGTGGCTACAATAACAACGTCTTCAAAAAGACTGCAGAGCTGCGCAAGCGCCTGGAGAACGAAGGCAAGGACGTTGTTCTGTACGTCTCTGGTAACAAGGGCATCTCCTACTACAACTTCCGTGGCGAGGACATCGCAGGTGCCTGGTCGGGCTACTCTCAGGACCCCGACTACGCGGCTACCCACGATGTGCGCCGCCACCTGATTGACGGCTTCGTCGCCGGTTCCGAAGGAACCGCTAAGTGGCGCGAGGGCCTCAACGCGGAAGAGGGGCAGGCTGTACAGGGATTCGACGAGGTGCACATCGTGTACACCCGCTTCGAGTCCATGCTGAGCCAGAAGCCAGAGGCACACCGACTGTTGCCGATCGAGACTGTGGTTGAGGAAGAGAAGTTCGAGCTCGGCGAGGATCTGGTCTCCGACAAGGTTGACCAGGTTTCCGCCGACTACGACTTCGAGCCCGACCCAGACACCCTGTTGAAGGCTTTGCTGCCGCAGTATGTCTCCCGAGGCATTTTCGCAGCAATGCTGGAGTCTGCGGCGTCGGAATCCGCAGCGCGTCGTACCGCGATGAGCGCCGCAACCGACAATGCGACCGACCTGGTCAAGCAGCTTTCCCGAGTTGCCAACCAGGCTCGTCAGGCCCAGATTACCCAGGAAATTACAGAGATCGTCGGTGGCGCATCCGCGCTCGCCGATAGCGGAGAAAGTGATTAAGTATGACTACAGCAAACCAGGTTCAGCCTTCTGCTGAATCGGCTGTTGCGGGCCGCGTCGTGCGAGTTATCGGCCCGGTCGTCGACGTGGAGTTTCCGCGCGGCCAGCAGCCAGCACTGTTCAACGCCCTGACCGTCGAGGTTGACCTCGAGGCAGTGGCAAAGACCATCACCCTGGAGGTTGCACAGCACCTCGGGGACAACCTCGTGCGCGCCGTGTCCATGGCGCCGACCGACGGCCTGATCCGTGGCGCTGAGGTTACCGACACCGGCAAGCCGATTTCCGTACCGGTCGGCGACGTTGTCAAGGGCCACGTCTTCAACGCTCTGGGCGACTGCCTGGACGAGCCGGGCCTGGGCCGCGACGGTGAGCAGTGGGGCATCCACCGCGAGCCGCCGGCATTCGACCAGCTCGAGGGTAAGACCGAGATCCTGGAGACCGGTATTAAGGTCATCGACCTGCTGACCCCGTACGTGAAGGGCGGCAAGATCGGCCTGTTCGGTGGTGCAGGTGTGGGTAAGACGGTGCTCATCCAGGAGATGATTACCCGTATTGCCCGCGAGTTCTCCGGTACCTCCGTGTTCGCCGGTGTTGGTGAGCGTACCCGTGAGGGCACCGACCTCTTCCTGGAAATGGAAGAGATGGGCGTGCTGCAGGATACCGCGCTTGTGTTCGGCCAGATGGACGAGCCGCCGGGAGTCCGTATGCGCGTGGCTCTGTCCGGTCTGACCATGGCGGAGTACTTCCGCGATGTTCAGAACCAGGACGTGCTGCTGTTCATCGACAACATCTTCCGTTTCACCCAGGCTGGTTCTGAGGTTTCGACCCTGCTGGGTCGTATGCCTTCTGCCGTGGGCTACCAGCCCACCCTGGCTGACGAGATGGGTGTTCTGCAGGAGCGTATTACCTCGACCAAGGGTCGTTCCATTACCTCCCTGCAGGCCGTTTACGTGCCGGCCGATGACTACACCGACCCGGCACCGGCTACGACCTTCGCCCACCTGGATGCGACGACCGAGCTGGATCGTTCCATCGCCTCGAAGGGTATTTACCCCGCAGTGAACCCGCTGACCTCTACCTCTCGTATCCTCGAGCCGGGTATCGTCGGCGAGCGTCACTACGAGGTTGCCCAGCGCGTGATCCACATCCTGCAGAAGAACAAGGAGCTGCAGGACATCATCGCCATCCTGGGTATGGACGAGCTCTCGGAAGAGGATAAGATCACCGTTCAGCGTGCACGTCGCCTGGAGCGCTTCCTGGGCCAGAACTTCTTCGTTGCGGAGAAGTTCACCGGTATCCCGGGCTCCTACGTGCCGCTGGCCGACACGATCGACGCCTTCGAGCGCATCTGCGACGGCGAGTTCGACGCTTACCCGGAGCAGGCCTTCAACGGTCTGGGTGGCCTGGACGATGTCGAGGCTGCTTACAAGAAGATGACCGAAAAGTAAGGGGTTAAGCACATGGCTGAGATTGCCGCACAACTGGTCTCCGTGGAACGTCCGCTGTGGGTTGGTACCGCAACGTCCGTTACCGCGCAGACCACTGAGGGCGAGATCGGCGTGCTCCCTGGTCACGAGCCTCTGCTCGGCCAGCTGGTCGAGAACGGCGTCGTTACCATTCGGACGAACACCGGTGAGAAGCTGGTGGCCGCGGTGCAGGGCGGGTTCCTGTCCGTGTCCTCCAAGAAGATCACCATTCTGGCGGATTCTGCAACGTGGGCCAGCGAGGTCAACGTTGCGGATGCCGAGTCCCGCAAGCAGTCTGCAGAGACTGAGCACGACAAGGCCGTCGCAGAGTCCGAGTTGCGCGCTGTGAAGCGTATGGAAGCTTAAGAGCTATCTAGCTTTAAACTTCCCGACAAACGGGTTCCACTGTTTTCACGGTGGGGCCCGTTTTGCTTTTTCGAAACCCACTTCATGCCTGTAAGTTAGGTATATGGCGTGGTTGTTGTACTTTCTTGCGGCGGTGGCGCTGTTCGTCGTCATCGCCGTTGTGTGGCGCTTTTTTGCGCTGCGTTCCCAGGGGTATCCCGTGGTCGTCCGGCGCCTGCCAAATTCTGATGGCAGGCACTGGCGCCACGGGATTTTGAAGTATTCGGGCCAATCCGCCAAGTTCTACAAGCTGCGTAGCCTGCGCCCCGCTTCGGATGTGGTGCTTACGCGCCTGGGCACCGCAATCGTTTCTCGCCGCGAGATCACCCCGCGGGAGTCCGCCTTCTTGGAGGACGACGTGCACGTCGTCGAGGTGGTTCACCGCAAGACGCATTGGGAGATCGCCCTGGATAGTGCAGGGGATACCGCTTTGGTGTCTTGGCTGGAATCCGCTCCTTCGGAACGCCGCATACCCCGTCATTGAGTCGTCGCCGGCTTGCGTAGCGTAGGCTGAACAACCATGCGCTTAGTCATTGCCCGCTGCTGTGTCGATTACGTCGGACGCCTGGAGGCCCACCTGCCGCCCGCCGACCGTCTGATCTTGGTGAAGGCCGATGGTTCGGTCTCTATCCACGCCGACGATCGTGCGTATAAGCCGCTCAATTGGATGATGCCGCCGTGTTCCCTCGAGGTCGTCGAGGCTAGCTCTTTTGATGCTGATGACGCCCCTACGGAGTATTCGGAGCTTGGAAATGAGGGGGTCGAGCAGTTGTGGATCGTCACGAATCCAAAGGGGGAGCAGCTGCGGATCCAGATTTTCGAGATCTACTCCGATACGGAGCACGACCTCGGGGAGGACCCAGGCCTGGTGAAGGATGGCGTGGAGGCACACCTGCAGGAGCTGCTGGCTGAGCAGATTGAGATTTTGGGTGAGGGGTACTCCTTGATCCGCCGGGAGTACCCGACGGCTATCGGGCCGGTGGACATTCTGTCTAAGGACTCGACGGGCGCGACTGTGGCCGTGGAGATCAAGCGCCGTGGTGGTATCGACGGTGTGGAGCAGCTTACCCGCTATGTGGAACTGCTGAATCGGGACGAGCTGCTGGCTCCGGTAACGGGCGTGTTTGCCGCCCAGGAGATCAAGCCACAGGCTCGCACACTGGCGGAGGACCGCGGTTTCCGTTGCGTTACCCTGGACTATGAAGCAATGCGAGGAACCGACTCCTCGGAGCTGCGGCTTTTCTAGAAGACTCAGCTCTCTTAGTCGGTTTTAGCCCTCAAGGCGATTATTTTCTCCCGCGCGGCCAGCGCGTGGGAGGGCAAGTGAGAAAGGACACTTTCAAGGTGACGAATCCTTCTAATACTCCTCCGTCCCGTTTCGTGGCCGGGGCGGTGGACCTGGGCGCGGTGAAGCAGCAGGCGGAGCAGCGGGCACAGGCGCAGGCTCGCGCTGCCCAGGCTGGCGCAGCCGCTGGCGAGGCAGGTCAGCCGGGTGCGGCCGGTGGAGCTTCAGTCGCTTTTGTCAGCACCATTACCCCGGAGAACTTCGAGCTGGACCTCGTCGTTCGTTCCACTCAGGTGCCGGTGGTTACGCTGCTGGGTTCCGCCCGCTCGGAAGCCTCGGAGCAGATGCGCCAGGACTTCACCAAGCTGGCTGAGTCCCAGCAGGCGCCGACCAAGTGGCTCTTCCGTTACGTGGATGTGGATGCCACCCCGGAGGTCGCCCAGGCCTTCGGCGTACAGGCAATCCCCACCGTCATCGCGCTGGCAGCCGGGCGCCCGCTAACCAACTTCGAAGGCGGCCAGCCCGCCGCACAGCTGCACGGCTGGGTAGATGCTGTCGTGCAGGCGGTAGACGGCAAACTGCGAGGCCTGGCCCCGGAGGAGGATCCGGCTAATGCGGCTGGAGCCGCCGGTGGCGCAGGCACCGACTCGGATGGTGCTGACGCGAACCAGGATGCGGGCGACCCGCGCCTGGCTGCCGCTGCCGAGAAGCTGGAGGCGGAGGATTACGCGGGCGCAATTGCGGAGTATGACGCCATCCTTGCCAACCCCGCGCAGGCCGATGAAGAGCTCGTAGGGGAGGCCCGCGCGGCGCGTGCTAACGCGCTGCTGATGCAGCGCCTGTCCACGGGTGGGGACGAGTTCGCGGAATCCGACCGCCTGCTGCTGGCGGGCGACAAGCCTAAGGCCTTCGACCTGCTGATCGAGGAGCTGCGTCCGTCCGCCGAGGGCAACGCGGATCACAAGAAGCAGGCGAAGGCTCGCCTGCTGGAGCTGTTCAGCCTGTTCGACCCGGCGGACCCGGAGGTCATCGCGGGCCGCACCCGCATGGCCTCGGCGCTGTTCTAGCCGGGCTTAACTCTCCAGCACGAACCAGCGCGCGGTGTGCGCCGGGATCTGCAGCACGGCGGAGGCCTCCATACCGTGGGAGCCGGCGGGCTCCGTGTGCAGGTCGCCGTTCACGCGGCCGGCGCCCTCGTACTGCACGTCGTCGGTGTTCAGCACCTCGCGCCACGTGCCGGCCTGCGGCAGGCCGATGCGGTAGTTCTCTTGGGTGGTGCCCGAGAAGTTAATAACACACGCCAGCTCGCGCCCACGGTGGCGTCGAATAAAGGAAAGAACGTTATTCGTCGAGTCGTCGCTGGCGATCCACTGGAAGCCCTCCGGCGCGTGATCCTGCCCCAGAGCGGGCTCGGAGTGGTAGAGCTTGTTCAGCTGGCTGGTCAGGGCGCTGATGCCGCGGTGGAACTCGCCCTCCCAGCCCTCGAGGTCGTGCCAGTCCAGGCCGCGGGACTCGTTCCACTCCTCGGTCTGGCCCCATTCCTGGCCCTGGAAGAGCAGCTTCTTGCCCGGGTGCGCCCACATGAACGCCAGGTAGCTGCGCACCATCGCCGCCTTGTCCCAGGCGGAACCGGCGGGCATACGCGACCACAGGGTTCCCTTGCCGTGCACGACCTCGTCGTGGCTGATCGGCAGCACGTACTTCTCGGAGTAGGCGTAGACCATCGAGAACGTGATTTCGTTGTGGTGGTAGCTGCGGTAGGCGGGATCGCGCTGGATGTACTCCAGGCTGTCGTGCATCCAGCCCATGTTCCACTTCAGGCTGAACCCCAGGCCGCCCTCGTTGGTGGGGGCGGTCACACCCGGCCAGGAAGTCGACTCCTCGGCGATGGTCAGCGAGCCCGGGCACTCGCGGTGCACGGTGGCGTTCATTTCCTTCAGGAACTCCACCGCATCCAGGTTCTCGCGCCCGCCGAACTCGTTGGGCAGCCAGTCATCGCGGGAGTAATCCAGGTACAGCATCGAGGCCACGGCATCCACGCGCAGGCCGTCGATGTGGAACTCCTTGCACCAGTACAAAGCGTTCGCCACCAGGAAGTTGCGTACCTCGTTGCGCCCGAAGTCGAACACGTAGGTGCCCCAGTCCGGCTGCTCGCCGCGGCGCGGATCCGGATGCTCGTAGCAGGCCTCGCCGTCGAAGCGGCCCAGAGCCCAGCCGTCCTTGGGGAAGTGGCCGGGAACCCAGTCCATAATTACGCCGATGCCGGCGCGGTGCAGCGAATCGATCAGGTAGCGCAGGTCGTCCGGGCCGCCGTAGCGGTTGTTCGGCGCGTAGTAGCTGGTCACCTGGTAGCCCCAGGAGGGCTCGAAGGGGTGCTCGGAGACGCCCATGAGCTCTACGTGGGTGTAGCCCAGCTTCTGCACGTACTCCACCAGCTCCGCGGCCAGCTCCCGGTAGTTGCGCCCCTTGCGCCAGCTGCCTAGGTGCATCTCGTAGATGCTCATGGTCTCGTCCACGCCCACGGCGGCGCGGTGAGCCAGCCACTCGTCGTCGCCCCAGGCATAGTCGCTGTCCGCCACGACGATGGAAGCGGTCGCGGGGGCGGGCTCTGCCAGGCGCGCCATCGGGTCGGCCTTGTCCAGGCGTACGCCGTCGCCGGTGGTGATGGAGAACTTGTAGTGCGCCCCGGCACCCACGCTGGGGATCCACAGTTCCCAGATGCCGCTGCTACCCAGCGCGCGCATGGGGTGTTGGTTAGCGTTCCAGCCGTTGAAGTCGCCGATCACGGAAACACCCGCGGCATGCGGCGCCCACACGGAAAAGGACACGCCGCCGTCCAGCACGTGCGAGCCGAGCACCTTCCACAGCTCCTCGTGCCGCCCCTCTCCGATGAGGTAGCGATCCAGGTCGCCGACGGTAGGCAGACGCCGGTAGGGGTCTTCCAGGGTGGCGGTGGTGCCGCCGGCCCAGGTGACTTCGAAGACGTAGGTGTCTACGAAGTAATCCACGGTTGCGGTGAATAGCGCCGGGTATTCCTCTGCCGGCTCCATCTGCACCGGCTCGCCGCCGTTCATGCGCACGGCGACGGACTCCGCCCCGCACTGAACCGTGCGAATGGTGGTGGTTCCGTCTCCGTTTTCGTGTGCCCCAAGCACGTCGTGCGGGGCGTGGTGCCTACGTTCTGCGAGCCGGTGGTAATCGTGGTTCATACCCGCCGATTCTACCTGCGGGGATCGTATTCTTCCTGGGCTCGCATGCAAACGCGCTCGCGCTCACCCTCACCAAGGGTGGGCAGCCGGAAGATGTGCGCAACCTGGAAGTCCGGGTCCAGGCGCACGTAGTTGCTGGCGCCCCAGGTGTAGGTCTGGTTCGTCGGCAGGTCGGTGACCTCGAAGTGCGCCTCCTCCGGCGCGCCCAGGCCTAGCGCTTCGGTATCCAGGTACACAGAGCCCTCGACAATCGCGTTGGGGTTCAGGTTTACCACCACGAGCACCGCGTTGCCGGTAACACCGTCGACCTTCGAGTACGCGAGGAGGTCGTCGCTCGTGGTCTCGTGCAAGCGCAGGGTGCGCTGTTGTTGCAGCGCCGGGTTTTCTTGACGCCACAGGTTCAGATCCCTGATCCATTCAGCGCAGTTGTCCACTGAGTAGTCGCGCGGACGCAGCTCGTACTTCTCGGAGTCCAGGTACTCTTCCGAGCCCGCGTGAACCGGCGTGGATTCGTAGATCTCAAAGCCGGAGTACACGCCCCACAGCGGGGAGAGGGTGGAGGCCAGAGCGGCGCGGATAGCGAACATGGCCTTGCCGCCGGTCTGCAGGGATTCGTGCAGGATGTCCGGGGTATTGACGAACAGGTTCGGGCGGAAGACATCGGCGTAGTTGGCGATGTCCCCGGCGAACTCCTCCAGCTCCTCCTTGGTGGTCTTCCAAGTGAAGTAGCTGTAGGACTGCGTGAATCCCGCCTTGGCCAGGCCGTAGAGGCGTGGCGGTCGGGTGAAGGCCTCGGAGAGGAAGACCACGTCCGGGTCGGTGGCGTGGACCTCGGCGATCAGCCACTGCCAGAAGTTCGTGGGCTTGGTGTGTGGGTTATCCACGCGGAAGATGCGAACGCCGCGGCCGATCCACAGGCGCACAACCTTCAGCACCTCGCGGTACAGACCCTCCGGGTCGTTGTCGAAGTTCAGCGGGTAGATGTCCTGGTACTTCTTCGGAGGGTTCTCGGCGTAGGCGATGGTGCCGTCCGGCAGCACGGTGAACCACTCCGGGTGTTCCTTAGCCCACGGGTGGTCGGGGGCGCACTGCAGCGCAAGGTCCAGGGCGACCTTCAGACCCTGCTTGTTGGCGTCGGCGACGAAGTTCTCGAAGTCCTCGACGGTACCGAGGCGTGGGTGTACGGCCTCGTGGCCGCCGTCCTTGGAGCCGATGGCCCACGGGGAGCCGACGTCCTCCGGGGTGGGGGTCAGAGTGTTGTTCTTACCCTTGCGGTTGATCTCGCCGATCGGGTGAATCGGCGGCAGGTACAGCACGTCGAAGCCCATGTCCGCGATGCGCGGCAGGTCCGCGGCAGCGGTGGCGAAGGTGCCGTGCACCGGGTTGCCGTCGGCATCCCAACCGCCAGTGGAGCGGGGGAACATCTCGTACCAGGCGCCCACGCCGGCGGTCTTTTCCTCCACCAGCACGTGGAACTCCGGGCCGCGGGTCAGCAGGTCGCGCAGCGGGCGCTTGTCCAGGGCCTCCTTGATTTCCGGAGACAGGGCGGTGGCCAGGCGCTCGTCGATGCTCAAGGATTCATCGCGCAGCTGGCCTGGCACGGAAGCCACCAGCTCCCGGTGCTTACGGGAGGCCTTCTCCGCCGCCCGCTCGAACAGGCGCGCGCCGAGCTCAAAATCATTGGCCAGCGCCTGGGCATCCTGTCCTGCGGCTACCTTCTTGGTGATTGCGTTGAACCATGTGGCTGCTGGATCCGACCAGGCGTCAACACGAAAGGTCCACATACCCGGCACATCCGGAACGAACACGGCATGGCGACGGTCGACGTCATCGGGGTCAGGCGACATCGTGATCTTCGCGCGGCCACCCTCGGCACCGGCGGGGCGACGGACGACGAGGGTGGCGGAGATGGCGTCGTGCCCCTCGCGCCAGACGCTCGCGCTGACCGGAAACACCTGGCCGACGATGGCCTTGGCGGGGGTGGCTCCGTGGGAGATGACGGGGGAGATGCAGTCGATGCCGAGGCGGCCGGTCATGGGAAAGCTCCTTTAAATGGCAGTGGGGGATCCGTTGGCAGTTCGCGTTGGTGCTTACACAGCAAGCCTATGTTGTTGGCACACTTCGCGCGGATCTTGAGGCACCATGGGGGAGTGAGCGAGAACGTGACGAACTTGATTTCCACCCCGGCCACCGCGCAGGTTGACGAGGACGACCTGATCGTAAACATGCGCAACGTCTCCGTCGTGCGCGACGGACGAGCCATCCTGGCGCCGATGGATTGGCAGGTGGAGCTGGACGAACGCTGGATCATCGTCGGCCCCAACGGGGCGGGCAAGACCACCCTGATGCGCCTGGCATCCGCGCAGATGTTCCCGACCACTGGCACCGTGAAGCTCATCGGCGAGCAAGTGGGCAAGGTGGACCTGCGCGAGCTGCGCACCGCCATCGGCATGAGCTCCTCGGCGCTGGCGCAGCGCGTGCCGGGGGATGAGAAGGTCGCGGACATCGTGATTTCCGCCGGCTATGACGTGCTGGGCCGCTGGCGCGAGGATTACGACGAGCTGGACTACGAGCGCGCCATTGAGATCCTGGAAAGCGTCGGCGCCTACCACCTGGCCGAGCAGACCTGGAGGACCCTAAGCGAAGGTGAGCGCAAGCGCGTGCTGATCGCCCGCGCCCTGATGAACGACCCCGAGCTGCTACTGCTGGACGAGCCGGGCGCCGGCCTGGACCTCGGCAGCCGCGAGGACCTGGTGGCGCTGCTGTCGGACCTGGCGGCGGATGCGGACTCGCCGGCGATCGTGATGATTACCCACCACGTAGAGGAGATCCCGCCGGGGTTCACCCACGCCCTGCTGCTGGACGAGGGCGAGGTTGTTGCCCAGGGCATCCTGGAAGACGTAATGACCAGCGAGAACCTCACCCGCACCTTCCACCAGCCGATCGAGGTTAAGCACGAAGACGGCCGCTGGTTCGCCCGCCGCAGCCGCCAGCGCCGAGGTAGCCACCGTTCCGGTGGGGCCGGTGGAGCCAGTGGAGCCCGGTGAAGACAGCGACCGCCGCTAGGAAGATCGGTAGACTCTGACGCATGAAGGAAAACCGTTTGGGCCCAGTGCAGCCACGTCACGCGTCAACGGTGATTCTGTTGCGCGACACGTTGTCGGGGATCGAGGTGTACGTCCAGGAGCGTGCCTCGACCATGAAGTTCTGCGCGGAGATGACGGTTTTCCCAGGCGGCGGAGTGGATTCCCGCGACATGCCGGGAGACGTCGACGGCGATGGCCACATGTCGCCGGCCATCAATTGGCAGGGCGCGGAGGTCAAGTGGTGGGCCAAGCGCCTGCAGAAGCCGGAATCCATGGCCCGAGCTCTGGTCTGCGCTGCGGTGCGTGAGACCTTCGAGGAGTGCGGCACGCTGCTGGCCACCCACCGCGATGGCTCCCCGGTGGTAAACACCACGCCCTACCAGGAGGAACGCAAGCTGCTGGAGAACCACCAGCTGAGCTTCTCCGACTTCATGAGCAACAACAACCTGGTCTTGCGCTCCGACCTGCTGCGCCCCTGGGCCAACTGGGTTACTCCGGTGGAGCAGCCGATTCGCTACGACACAGCCTTCTTCGTGGCAGCCATGCCGGAAGGGCAGGAGACCCGGGCCGATACCCCGGAGGCTACTTCGACGGGTTGGTTCCGTCCTTCCACGCTGCTGGACGGCTGGCGCTCCCGCAAGATCTCTCTGATGCCGCCGACGTGGGCGCAGCTGAAGTTGCTGGATACCTTCCGCACCGTCGAGGAAGTGTTGGATTTTTCCTCCAGCCTCTCCGTCGATCCGGTGCTCGAGGAGCCCGTCGACGAGCCGTACATGGCCGAGTACTACCTGATGGAGCAGCAGATGTATGGCGCACCTGCCCGCCAGTTCGCGCCGGGCATGAAGTTCGTCGTAGACCCCGCCGAGATGCCGGAGAACCCTTTCGCCATTCGTCCCCACTCCTACGAGCAGTAGCGCGCAAAGATGGCCTTTTCTGCCGCCGAGCTGGATTTTCTGCTCGCCGATTGCGCCGCTGGCTCGCCCCTTATTAATGACGCCACCACGTACCAGCTGACCAAGAAATCTCTCGTGCAGGACCTTTCTCACCTGCGAAAGGCACACGGTGAGCACGCTCGTGCCCTGGTGGAACTGGTACAGGCCCGCCGGGCAGGCAAGCTGCTGGAGAATTGGCTGATGGATAGCGAATCGGTTCAGCAGGCCACCCCGCCGGTAGTCGCCGCATGGCGCGCGGAGGTGTTGAAGGGCGCCGGGGTGGAGGCTGCCGTGGATGTCACCTGCAGCATCGGCACCGAGCTGCACGCGCTGGCCAATGCAGGGCTGCGGGCACTGGGCGGGGACCTGGACCACCAGCGCCTGCGGATGGCTCGCTTCAATGTGCCGGAAGTTCCGGTCGTGCGGATGGATGCGCTGCGACCCGCGTTCGCCGGTGACCTGAAATCCGGCGCACTGAAATCCGGCGTGGTGGTGGCGGACCCCGCACGCCGGAACTCCTCGGGGCGCATCACCAAGCTGGACGACCTGCAGCCGCCACTGCCGGAACTTATGGACTGCTACGACAAACTGGTGGTCAAATGCGCGCCGGGTATCGACTACTCCGAGTTCGACGGCCACGTGGAGGTCGTTTCCGTCGACGGAGGAGTAAAGGAGACGTGCCTGTATTCACCCGCGATTCTCGGGCGGGGGCGCCGGGCGGTGGTGATGGGGGCGTCATCAGTTAAAGAAACAGTGACAAGCGACGAGCCCGAGACCGACCGCGTGGGCGGGGTAGGGCGCTACATCGTGGACCCCGATGGTGCCATCGTGCGCGCCGGGCTGGTGCGCCAATACGCGGCGCGGCATGGGCTGTGGCAGCTGGACCCCCACATCGCGTACCTAACCGGCGACGAGCTGCCCGCGGGCGTGCGAGGCTTTGAGGTTGTGGAAGAAGTGCCGCTGAAAAAGGCGCGTTCTGCGTTGGTGGGGTTGGGTGCGAAGAGCGTGGAGATCCTCGTGCGCGGTGTGGATGTGGACCCCGATGAGCTGCGGAAGAAGTGGAAGCTGAAGAAGGGCAACGCAGGCGGAAACGGTGGCGCAAGCGGTGCCGGAGCGGCTGATACTGCTTACTCCGTGGTGGTTACGCGCATCGGCGAGGGCGGCGCTGCCAAGGCTGTGGCCTTTATCTGTAGGGCTCGCCGCAGCTCGCGGGGGTAGTTCTAAAACAATATAAGAAATTTGTGGCGGTGGTCACCTGGTGGTAGGTACTATGGTGCCAAATCACAATACCCAAGCAGGAAGGTCAACGAATGTCGAACATCGTTGTTCTGGTTAAGCAGGTGCCGGACACCTACTCCGAGCGCAAGCTCACCGACGATGACTTCACCCTCGACCGCGACAGCGCAGACGCTGTCCTGGACGAAATTAACGAAAACGCTGTTGAGGCTGCACTGCAGCTGAAGGAAGCAGACAGCTCCCGCAACGTCATCGTTCTGTCTGTCGGCCCGGAGCGCGCAACCGAGGCGCTGCGCAAGGCACTGTCCCTGGGCTGCGACGAGGCCAAGCTGGTTGTCGACGAGAACCTGGCTGGCTCCGACGCGCTGGGCACGGCATGGACCCTGTCCAACGCTCTGAACCAGATCGAGGACATCGAGCTGATTATCGCCGGTAACGCCTCCACCGACGGTGGCGCTGGCTCCATCCCGGGCCTGCTGGCTGAGTACCGCCAGATCCCGGCTCTGACTCACATGGAAGAGCTGAGCGTTGAGGGCGGCAAGGTCACCGGTAAGCGCGTTACCGAAGAGGGCGTGTTCGGCCTGGAGGCTCCGACCCCGGCCATCGTGTCTGTGACTGAGAAGTCCAACACCCCGCGCTTCGCTGCCTTCAAGGGCATCATGGCTGCCAAGAAGAAGACCATCGAAGAGCTGTCTCTGGAAGAGATCGGCGTGGACGCTGCAAACGTTGGCCTGGCAAACGCCACCACCTCCGTTTCCGCTTCCACCCCGAAGCCGCCGAAGTCGGCTGGTGAGATCGTCAACGACGAGGGCGAGGGCGGCAAGCAGCTGGTCGAGTTCCTGGTCAAGGAAAAGCTGGTTTAAGGGAAGTAGGGATTTAAGGACATGACCAACGTACTAGTACTGGTTGAGCACGGTGAGGGTCAGCTGAAGAACTCCACCGTCGAGCTGATCACCGCTGCACGTGTGTTCGGCACCGTCGGCGCCGTTGTTGTTGGCGCTCCCGGCACCACCGAGAAGCTGCAGGGCGCACTGGCCGAGGCTGGCGCAGAGACCATCTACGCCGCAGAGTCCGACCAGGCAGAGTCCCTGCTGGTTACCCCGGAGGTCGACGCACTGTCCGGCCTGGCAGCTCAGCTGCAGGTTCCGGTTATCGTCTCCGCTACCGCAACCGGCAACGAGGTTGCAGGCCGCGTAGGCGCTCGCGTTGCTTCCGGTGTTCTGTACAACACCAGCAGCATCACCGCCGAGAAGTCCGCTGAGATCAGCATCTTCGGTGGCGCTTACACCGTTACCGCTTCCGCCGCTGGCGCATCCCCGGTCTTCACCCTGGCTCCGGGCTCCCTGGATCCGGAGCCGCAGGCTGCCGCTGGCAACGTCCAGCAGGTTGAGCTGCCGGGTGCTGGCCCGACCGCCGTCACCATCACCTCCTTCGCTCCGGCTGAGGCTGGCGACCGTCCGGACCTGACCGAGGCCAACATCGTGGTCTCCGGTGGCCGTGGCGTGGGTGGCTCCGAGGGCTTCACCGACGTTGTCGAGCCGCTGGCCGACGTCATGGGTGCCGCTGTTGGTGCTTCCCGTGCGGCTGTGGACGCCGACTACTACCCGGGCAAGTTCCAGGTTGGTCAGACCGGTGTTACGGTCTCCCCGAACCTGTACATCGCACTGGGTATCTCCGGCGCTATCCAGCACAAGGCTGGTATGCAGACCTCCAAGACCATCGTTGCTGTGAACAAGGACGAAGAGGCTTCCATCTTCGAGATCGCAGACTTCGGTGTTGTCGGCGACCTGTTCAAGGTTGCTCCGCAGGCTACCGAGGAGCTGAAGAACCGCAAGTAGTTCTTCGCCCTAGGCTTTAACAGCCGGCGCCCTTTCGCTTAGCTTTTCGCAGGCGGGAGGGCGCCGGTTTTTCCTATGCCCTGTTCGGCGCTATGCGTCCTGCTGTCGGATGTAGTCCTCCATGTACGGCAGCGTGAATCGCACGTGACCGAATCCCGCCGGCTCGATCAGGTCGCGGGTAATCAGGCGGCTTCGCCAGGTGGACAGGCCTCTCGGCTCCACGCCCAGGTGAGTGGCGATGTCGCCAGTCTTGACAGCTCTCGTTGCCGGTGCCGCTGCGCTTACCGGTTCTGGTTCGGACGCCCCCTCGTCGGCACTAATCGCAACCATCGCGCGGAGGAAGTTCATTTCACCCTCCGGCAGGCGGCTGAGTGCGGGCCGGTGGACGTGGCTAGTCATGCGGTCGATAGCCCGCTGGGAGGCCGTCTCCACGTGTGCGGCCTCGATGCTGTTCGAATCGTCGATCCCGGCGGCCGCCCAGGACAGTGCGCCAACCACTTGGATGAGGTATGGGTATCCGCGGCAAATGTCGGTGGCGCGGCCCAGGGCGTCATCAGTAAAAGGGCGGCCAGAATCCGCGGCGGTGATGGCGAGGGTCTTCGAGACTTCTTCAGTCGGCACAGCGTGGAGGTCTACGCGGAAGGCGCGGCGGAGGAACGTGGTGCCCTCGTGCTGCAGTAGCGTGTCCACGCCGTGGGGCAGACCTGCGCAGACGAAGGCGATGTCGCGCTCGTCGCGCATGAGGTCCTGGACCGCTGTGGCCAGGCGGTGGAGCTGGTCGAGGTCGGCGGATTGCAGCTCGTCGAGGGTGATGAGGATGCCAGTGCCGGTGATTGCGTCGGAGAGTTCGCGCAGGCGGGTGATGAGCGTCGGTACGCTACGGAGTTCTTCGGCCCGCGAGTGCGCTTCCGTGCGGAAGCTGCCCACGCCGGTGATGGAGGCCCCGGAAAGCTTGCGCTCCGGTGGCTGCTCGATGCTAGTGATGGCGGTGGGGATCGTTGTTTCGACCAGCTCGGAGATCATGTCGCTATTGGGGTAGGCGCGCAGGACGATCCAACCCTGGGCGCGGGCTTTGTCCTCGATCTCGTTAAGCAGCACCGTTTTGCCCACGCCACGTAGACCGCTGGCTAAGATCGTGCGGTGCGGGGAGCCGGGACCTTCGGCGAGACTGAGCTCGAAATCCTGCAGTAGCTCGGCCCTGCCCGCCAGGTAGTACGGCGACGTGCCGAAGCTGGGGCGGAAGGGGTTTCGCTGGCCGGGTACAGCGGACTGGCGTGCCGAGTTGGTCATGCTTCACAGCATAGTGGAGCTTTGCTAGATTCTGTTAGATCTGTTAGATCTCAGTGGGCTTGTTAGAAGTGTTAGATCCGGGATCTTTCGATCCGGCTGTGTCCTTGTCTGTGTCCCTGTCCGTGTCCTTGCCCTTATTGTTCTTCCGAAGCAAATAGATGATCGCGATGAGCATCCCAGGAACTGCAAGGACAAGAAGCGCGATCAGTGTCATCAGCAGGAATTCTGGGAGCCCTATTGTGGTCGCTCCTGTCGCGATCGGCTCTGAGTACTTGAATAGTATCAAGACGCAACGGTCCCGTGAGCGGTGTGCGGTGCCCAAGAAGTAGGGTAGGGGCGTGAACAAGACCAACAGCGCAGAAACCGACGGTGCGGGAACTAGCGGCGCGGGAGCTGGTGCCGCGGGAGGTAGTGCAGCGAGCGCGCGGGGGCGCCTGTACGTGGACAACGCGGCGTCCCAGGCCCTGCGGCCCGAAGCGCAGGAGGCGATGGAGCGTGCTGCAGGGCTGCTAAACCCTGCTGGCCAGTACAAGACAGGTCGCGATGCCCGCCGCAGCCTCGAGGACGCCCGCGAACAGATCGCCGAACTCCTCGGTGCGGATGCAGCAGAGGTGATCTTCACCGGCTCCGGCACGGAGGCCGACAACATCGCCATCCAGGGGCTCGCGTTTGGTTCGAAGGCTCACCGTGGCGCACACGTGATCGCCAGCTCCGACATCGAACACCCCGCCGTGGTCGAGTCCGTCGACTGGCTCACGGCCGGGCCGCTCGATCTGGGCTTTGACCGTGTGGTCCTTCCTGTGGACGCCGCCGGCCGCATCCGCGCCGAAGACTGGATTGCCGGTCTAGAAGATAGCGCGGGCGCGCCCAGCGACCTGGCGCTGCTGACCTGCATGTGGGCCAACAACGAAACCGGCGCAATCCAGCCGTTGGAGAGTCTCGCCAGCTTCGCCCGCGACAACGGCGTACCCTTCCACACCGACGCGGTGCAAGCTGTCGGCCACATCCCCGTCGACTTCCACGCCCTCGGCGCCACCACGCTGGCCGCCAGCGCCCACAAGTTCGGCGGCCCGAAGAACACGGGCCTGCTGCTCGCCCGCCGGGACGCGGACATCTTAAGCCCCGTGCGCGGAGGCGGCCAGGAGCGAAAGCTCCGCTCCGGCACAGTGAACGTGCAGGGTGCGGTGGGATGTGCGGCGGCGCTGGCGTCATCAATTAAAGAACTAGAACAAGCAACCGCCAGAATGCGCGTGGCGCGCGAGAGGCTACGGGCGGCAGCGCAGGGCATTGACGGCGTGCGGATTTGGACTCCCGAGGTTGGCGCGCTGCCCGGGCACCTGCACATGAGCTTCCCCGGCGCGGAGGGTGACTCACTGATCATGCTTTTGGACGCCGCCGGGGTGGACGCATCGACGGGCTCCGCCTGCAGCGCCGGGGTGAACCGCGCTAGCCACGTGCTGACTGCCATGGGCGTGCCAGTGGACGTGGCGCGCGGAGCGCTGCGGCTAACCCTGGGCGCGGACATCACCGAAAAACAGGTCGAGTACCTGGCGGACATCCTGCCGCGCGTGGTCGAGCAAGCCCGCGCCGCCGGAATGGCCTAACCCGCCGGTACGCGAGTAGGGTGCCAAGCATGCGAGTAGTAGCAGCAATGAGTGGCGGTGTGGATTCCGCCGTGGCGGCCTCCCGAGCGCTCGAGGCCGGGCACGAAGTGATCGGCGTACACCTGGCGCTATCCCAGTCTCCCGAGGCCGTGCGGGCGGGTTCGCGCGGGTGCTGCTCCCTGGAGGACTCCGCGGACGCACGCCGCGTGGCCGACAAGCTGGGGATTCCTTTCTACGTGTGGGACTTCTCCGACCGCTTTAAGGCCGACGTGATCGACGATTTCGTGGATTCCTACGCCATCGGCGAGACCCCGAATCCGTGCCTGCGCTGCAACGAGAAGATCAAGTTCGAGGCGCTGCTGGACCGTTCCATCGCGCTGGGATTCGATGCCGTGGTGACCGGGCACTACGCCCGCCTGCACGACGGCGTGATGCGCCGCGGAGTGGACGCCAACAAGGACCAGTCTTACGTGCTGGGCGTGCTGACCGACGAGCAGTTGGCGCACTGCATGTTCCCGGTCGGCGACACGATCAAGCCGGAGATCCGCGAGGAGGCGAAGGACCGCGGCTTCGGTGTGGCCTCCAAGCCGGATTCCCACGACATCTGCTTCATCCCCGACGGCCAGACGCAGGCGTTTCTAGGCAAGAAGATCGGTCTGCGGCCGGGGCTCATGAAGGACCAGGACGGCTCGACTGTTGCCGAACACGACGGCGTGTACGGCTTCACCATCGGCCAGCGCAAGGGATTGGGGCTGCCGCGCGAGGGCCTGGACGGCAAGCCGCGCTATGTGACGGATATTGACGCCGCCACGGGCACCGTGACCATCGGTCAGCGCGACGATCTACGGGTCGGTGGGATTACGGCCGATCGGCTGAAGCGCCTGGACCCTTCCGTGCATGGCCGCGAGTTTGAGTGTGAGGTGCAGGTGCGCGCCCACGGTGGGGTAGTGCCCGCCACCGCACGGCTGGTGGACGACCCGGAGGGGACCACGCCGGCGGGGCGCGTCAAGAAGGAGGGGGAGACCCCGTGGCGCCTGGAGCTGGACCTGCACGAGCCGCTGCAGGGCGTGGCGCGCGGTCAGGCCGCCGTGGTCTACAAGCCGGACGCCGAAGGCGACATCCTGCTGGGCAGCGGCACCATCCGCGCCACCGCGCCGTGGAACGACGCGGGTGAGTCTGCGCCGCGGGATAGCACTGCGGACGCCGAAGCCGCTGGCAGCGCGGGTGAGCGCGCAACGCCAGCAGAGGCGTAGCACGGCGATGGCAGGCAACACCGCGCAGCCGGAGCCGATCGGGCGCCTGGGCTGGTGGGAGAACACCGTCACGGACCACGCGGAGGTGCGCGCCGCGATTCAGTCCGCGCTGACCCGCACGTGCGACGTCGACGAGGACACAGGCGTGCCGCCAGCTTTGTCGTTCCCGCGCTGCGGCCGGGCGGGAGATCTCACAGCGCTGACGGCCAGCTTCGCGCAGCTGCCGATCCGCGCTAATCCCCGTGGCTGGGAGCTGACTGCCCACCCGAGCCTGGAATCCCGCCGCATGGACGGCTGGGTACGCGAGGCGACGGATGCCGCCGAGGAGCTGCTGACGGGCAAGGTCGAGCGGCTGATGCTGCACGTCACCGGCCCGTGGACCTTTGGTGCGGAGGTGGAGTTCCGCGGCCACCCCGTGCTGCGCGACCGCCCGGCGTTTAAGGACTGCGCCCTGCACCTGGGTTTCGGCGTGGAGCAGATCGCCGGTGCGCTGTCAGCGGCGCTCGGCTGCGAGGTCGTCATCGCACTTCACGAGCCGCGCGTCCGCGAGGTCATGGGTGGCCTACCCGGCGCCACCCGCTTCGACACCATCCCCGCCGTCGACCGCGAGTTCATCTACGGGGTGTGGCAGCGCTTCCAGCAGCAGGTCGCGCGTCCAGTGGTGCTGGATCCGGGGTCTTTCATCGATGACGCCCTCTCGCACGCGCCGGGCTTCCACCGCATCGTGGTGCCCGCGGATCAGTTGCAGACAACCAGCGGCAAGGACCTGGTTGGCGGGATGATCGGACGCGGCCAGGGGATTGGTTGGGCGGTACCCCAGGCGGCGCCGTCGGTGGGCGGGGAGACTCCCGGCGCCCGAGGGCACGCTGCTGCGCATCCGGGGCCAGCCGGTGGGGAGAGTGTCGGCGCCCCTGCCGAGGACGTCAGCGGGGCCGACGTGGAGGCCGCCGCGGGCGACATCGCCCGCGCCGTTCTGCGCCAGTGGGAGCAGTGGACCCTGCCCGCCGACGAACTGCCGGGGCTGGTGGACATCGTGGTTCCCGAGGGCAAGCGCACCGCCGCGCAGGCCTCCGTGGCGGCAGCTCGGGCGCGCCACGCGGCGGCCCTGCTCTGGCGCAACTGATTTCGCGCTAAAACTCCTCGTAGACCGCCGGATCCTGGTTCTTCCGGCGCCCGTCCGGCCGGCCCAGCGCGGTGATCGCCTCGATCTCCGCCTCGCTCAGCGTGACGTTCAGCGAGTCCAGGTTTTCGCGCTGCCGCTCCTCCGAGGCAGCCTTCGGGATCGCCAGCACCCCGCGGCCGCGGTGCCACGCTAGGACGACCTGCCCGGGGGATGCGGAGTGGGCGTCAGCAATCTCGGCAATGACCGGCTCCTCCAGAACCGCGCCGCGCAACAGCGGCGACCAGGCCTGCGTCACGATGCCGAGCTCCCGGTGTGCCGCGACGGCCTCGGCCTGTGGGAAGTGCGGGTGCAGCTCGATCTGGTTGACCACCGGGTACTCGCCGGTGGCGGCGTGGACGGCCTCCAAGTGCTCGGGCAGGAAGTTGCACACGCCCACGTGGCGGATCAGCCCGCGTTCGCGCAGCTCCAGCAGCGTTTCGAAGGCCTCGACGTAGTGGCCCTGTTTGGGGTTCGGCCAGTGGATGAGGTGCAGGTCGATGCGGTCCAGGCCTAAGCGGAAGAGGGATTCCTCGACGGAAGCGACAGCGTCGTCGTGGCGCTGATAGCGGCCGGGCAGCTTGGAGGTGACGATCACCTCGTCGCGGTGGATCCCGCTGGCGCGGATGCCAGAGCCCACCGCGCCTTCGTTTTCGTAGTTGTAGGCCGTGTCGATCAGACGGTAGCCCGCGCGGATGCCCGCAGCCACGGAGTCCGCGCCCGCCTGGCCCTGCATCTTGTAGGTGCCGAGCCCGATCTCCGGGAGGGAAAGAGCTGTAGTTTCAGTCATTCGTTCCTGCCTCTCTACTCAGTTCAGTCTTGCGCCGTTCGGTTTGCGCCGTTTTCCAGCAGCTCCTTAAAGCCTGCCTCGTCCAGCACCGGCACACCCAGGTCCTCGGCCTTCTTCAGCTTGGAACCAGCCTTTTCGCCTGCCACCAGGAAGTCCGTCTTCTTCGACACGCTGCCCGCCGCCTTGCCGCCGCGAGCCTCGATAGCCTCCTTCGCAGCCGTGCGGTCGAAGTCCTCCAGCGATCCGGTAACCACGATCGTCAGGCCTTCCAGCAGCGCGGAATCCACGCTATCCGCCTCGCCGGAAGCTTCCCCGGCCTCCTGACGCATCCGCACGCCAGCCGCCGCCCAGCGGTCCACGATCCGGCGGTGCCAATCCACCGTGAACCAATCCGAGATCGACTCCGCGATCGTCTCTGCTACACCGTCGATGCCGGCCATCTCCTCGACTGAGGCCGAGGCGATGTCCTCCACGGACTCGAAATGCTTCGCCAAAGCCTTCGCCGCAGTCGGCCCCACGTGCCGGATGGACAGAGCCACCAGCACCCGCCACAGGTCCGCCTCCTTCGCAGTCTGCAGCTTCTCCAGCAATGTCTCACCGGACTTATTCAGTTTCCCGGCCTTCGTCGCATAGGAACTGGTCTTTTCCAGATCCTCGGCGCTCAAGTCGAATAGCTCCGACTCGTCGGCCAACACACCGGAATGGATCAGATCATAAGCGCCCTTTTCCCCCAAAGCGTCGATATCAAACGCCTTGCGGGAAGCCAGATACGTCAACCGGGTATGCAACTGACCAGGGCAGTATTGAGTGTTGGGGCAACGCCAGTCGGCGTCACCAACCTTCGAAGGAGCCAAACGGGTGCCACACTCGGGGCAGAACGTCGAGAACAGGAAAGGCCGCTCCGCACCCGTGCGCTTGTCCTCAACCGGGCCCAGCACCTCCGGGATGACCTCGCCGGCCTTGCGGATGGTGATCGTATCGCCCAGCATCACGCCCTTGCGGTGTGCCTCCGTCGGGTTGTGCAGCGTGGCCATCGAAACCGTGGAGCCCGCGACGTACTTCGGCGCCATGACGGCGTAAGGCGTGGCGCGCCCCGTGCGGCCAATGCCGACGCGAATGTTGTGCAGCGTGGTCATCGCCTCTTCTGGCGGGTACTTGTATGCGATCGCCCAGCGCGGGGCGCGGCTGGTGTGCCCCAGCTCCAGCTGCTCTTCCAGGGAATCGACCTTGACGACCAGCCCATCCATCTCGTGCGCCGCGTCGTGGCGGTGCTCACCCCAGTACTCGACCTGCTGCTGGACCTCCTTAGCGGAATGAACCTGCTTGGTGTACGGGCTAACCGGCAGCCCCCACGCGGCAATCGCGCGGTACGCATCGTGCTGGGAAGCAGGGGAGAAGCCCTCGCGCGCGCCGATACCGTGGCAGATCAGCTTCAGCGGGCGCTTGGCCGTGTCCGCGGAATTCTTCTGCCGCATCGCGCCCGCGGCGGCGTTGCGAGGGTTAGCGAACATCTTCAGCCCCTCAGTTTGGCGCTGGGCGTTCATGGCGGCGAAATCCTCGACGTCGATGAACACCTCGCCACGGATTTCCACCAGAGCCGGTACGGGGAATTCGTCCGTGTCGTGGAGGGTATCCGGGATGTCGTCGAGGGTCCGCGCGTTGTGGGTGATGTCCTCGCCCGTCGTACCGTCGCCGCGGGTCAGCGCGAGTTCCAGCTGGCCGTCGATGTAAAGGAGGTTTATTGACGCCCCGTCGATCTTCAACTCCGTCAGATATGTCTTCGCGGGGGTGCGGTCCAGCCAGCCGGCGAGTTGCTCGGTATCAAAGACGTTATCCAGGCTGAGCATCTGCTCGCGGTGGTCGACGTTGCGGAACGGACTGCTGGTGGGCGGAGCGGGGGCGACCTCCTCGGTAGGGGAAGAGCCGGTGACGACCTCCGGGTGGGCCCGCTCTAGGTCTTTGAGCTCCTGCAGCAGGGCGTCGAAGTCCGCGTCCGAGATCTCCGGTTCGCCGTAGTAGTAGAGCTGCCGGTGGTGGCGCACCTGGTCAGCGAGTTCTTGCCAGCGGGATTGAGTACTCACCCCCGCTAGTCTACTTGCGGGGGATCTACTTGCGGCGGACGGTGGTGAAGTAGACGGCGCCGCCTGCGATCAGGACGATGGCCAGCAATCCCAGGCCGGCGTACATGATCGTTTGGCTCTGGGGGGCGTTGTCGATGTCCTTTGCCTGCGGGGCGGATCCGTCCGCGCCGGTGCTGCTTGGGGGTTCGGGGGAAGGAGCCGGACCAGGCTCGAGGGGTTGGCGCCACGCCGGCCCGTCAGCTCGCTCGCCTTCTACAGCGGCGGACAGGCGGAACTCGACTTCTTTGTTCGGCTTGCCGTTGTCTTTGGATCCCTCAAGGGAGACGACGAAGTACCACTGGCCGGCATCCGCTGCATTCCAGTCCCGCAGGGTTCCCTCGCGGTTGAGGTAGTACACGTATGGCGTGTTGACAGCTTGAACGGTAACGGGAGCATTCTCTTTTAGATTTTCCGACAAAGGATCCGACGTAACTGCGCGGCGTGGGGATGCAATGTACAGATTCCCCCTGCGGGTACGGCTTCCCGGTTCCTCGTTCTTGTCGAACTCGACTTCCGCGACGGGGCGCTGACCCCAGTCGACGTTCATGCGGTAGAACTTCATCTCGCCTGGGACGAGGGTGTCGGAAACCGTGCTTTTGGTGATTTCAGGTGCAGTGGCGTAGGACGTGCCACCGGGGGTTGGCTGCGGAGAAGTGTCGGGGATTTCGATTTTGTCCCCGTCTTCAGGGACCCCTCTGCCATGTTTGGGCCCGGCTTCGGACTCGCTAGCTATGGGTTCAAAGCCGACAAGGATTTCGACCGGGAGTTCAGTGTCGTGTAAATCGCCAATGCCGGAAATCTTGATTCGATATTTCGTCGAGTCACATGACTGTTCGGGAGTGATTGTGATGTTCTCTGCTGAAGGTAGGGCTGGCCAAATGTAATAGTCTTCGTAGGTCTCCCTATATTCACAAGAGTCGTTCCTGACCTCTGCTTCAGTGCCGTATTTGATCCAGTTGCTGCCCTCGAATCCTAATGGGATTGGGGTGATCGCGATCCGGCCTTGGGTGTTGTCCGGGACGCTGATGCTGAACCACTTCTCGTCGCCTTTTTCTTTTCCCTTGGGTGGAGAAGGCAGGCTGCTTTGGTAGAGGCCTTCGCCGAGGTAGAACCCGTTGTCGGGGTTGTCGGCTAATTGGACGGGCGTGCCCGAGGGCGCGCCGTAGTTCGGCACGCGCCCTTTCACGTCGATGAGTTCCACCAGGAGGTCTTGAATGTTATCGGCGTCGGAGTAGGTGCCGCCGGAGGCTTTGGCGATGCACTCGAGTACCTTTTTCCCCTTGTCATCAGCGTCCACACCGATGGTGTGAATGGTCTCCATTGGATCATTGTATGAAGTCTCGGCGTGTTCGCACGCAGGTGGATGCGGGCACGTGTCGATGCCAGAGGAAATGAGAACAATGCTGCGCTTTTTGCTGAAATCCATTTCCCTTTGGGCCTGCTTAAGGGCATTAGTGATCGGTGCATAGCCCTTGGGCTGCAGCTTGTTGATGTCACCTTCGAGGTCGGAAGCTTTGTTGTCCCCCAGAGGCGAAAGGGAAGTGATATCGAGGCAGCCACTGTTTTCGTTTTCGGGAGCTTTTGCTACCTCGGAGCCATATCCCAAGACCATGGTCTCTGACCTGTCGGCCACCGCTTTGGCTGTTTCGTTCGCGGCCTTCTTCGCCACGTCCATCCGGGTTTCGCTACCGCTTCCGCTGCTTTTCTCGGTCATGTGGCGTGAGGCGTCAACAATAATGGCGACCTGGCTATCGGTACCGTCACCGCGGCGCTGGCCGGAACCGCCATGCTGGCCGACACTGTCCTTATCCTTCGCTTGTGCGTCGACTGCCAAGGTCGGCACAAGAGCGAGGACAGTGAGGAAAGCCAGCAGCGCCATAGCGGCTCGCCGAGTTCGTGGCGGTTGAGTGGCGTGAGCCTTGGGCACCGAATGGGCGGGGAGCAAGGGGAATCAGCCCTTTCTAGTTCCGGACTTCGCGGAGGCTGAGCCGCTACTTGCGGCGGACGGCGGTGAAGTAGACCGCCACTGCTGCGATCAGAATGAGGACCAAGACTCCCAGGCCGATGTACAGGATCGTGTTGCTTTGGGAGGCGTTGTCGATGTCCTTGGCTTGGGCGTTGGACTCTTCGTCGTTGGAGTTGCCGTTGTTTTCCTGGCCGCCGTTGCCGTCGTCACTGGTTCCTGGTGCCTCGGGGGTGGGGGCCGGTCCGGGCTCTAGGATTTGACGCCACTCCGGTCCATCGACCTTGTTACCTTCCACCGCAGTGGACAGGCGGAACTCGATGTCCTTTGCTTGCTTTCCGTTGTCCTTGTAGCCATCGAGGGTGACCATGACATACCACTGACCGGCGTCCGAAGCTTCCTTATGCGCCACATTTTCTTCACGGTTGCGGTAGAAAACGTACGGCGTACCTACGGCACGTGCGGTGGTGGGGACATCCTTGTCGAGGGTCTGAATTGTCTGCTCAGACGTGACTTCGCGGCGCGGCGACGCGACGTAAATGTCACCGTTACGGGAACCATCCGTGTTCTTCTTGTCGAACTCAACTTCCGCGATGGGGCGCTGGCCCCAGTCGACATTCATGCGGTAGAACTTCGTCTCGCCGGGAACCAGGGTGTCGGACACAGTACCCGGGGAGATCTCGGTTGCCTGATTGTAGGACGTGCCGCCGGGGGTCGGCTTCGGAGTGGTGCTCGGCACCTTGACCTTATCCTTGTCCTTGCCCTTCGGAGTCTCCCGATCGTTTTCCGGGCCGGCATCGGCGCCGTCGACCTGAGGTGCGAACCCAACCATGATCTCAACCGGCAGGTCACGATCCAATTCGGTGCCGGAGTGGTTCAGCTTCACGCGATACTTCGTCGGATCGCAGTCCTCTTCAGGGTCGATAGTGACGGACTCCGCTTCCGGCGGGCCGGGCCAATTGGAGCTTCCGAAGTAGCCGGAGCCCTTGTCGCTGCAGCTATCGTTCTTGTATTCAACGTTGATGTTGTAGTAAATGTGGTCGCCACCCTCGAAGCCTACGGGAACCAGGTTTGCAGTTACCTGCGCCTTCTTGCCTTCGGGGACGCTGATGCTGAACCATCTATCGTCGCCGTCCTTGTTGGATCCCTTAGGGGAAGGCAGGGTGCTTTGGTAGAGGCCTTCGCCGAGGTAGAACCCGTCGGTGGCGTTGTCGGCGAGTTGGACTGGGGTGCCTGCGGATTCGTAGTTGCCGGCGACGCGTTGGGCGGCGTCGGTGAGGGCTTCGGTGAGTGCTTCGGTGTCGTCTGCGGAGGTGTAGGTGCCGCCGGAGACGTCGGAGATGCATTCGAGTTCTTTTTGGGCTTTGTCGTCGACTTTGAATCCGACGGTGTGGATGGCTAGGTCGATGCCGTCGCCGGCGATGTCTTCGGCGACGTCGCAGACTGGTGGTGGGGCGCAGGTGTCGATGCCGTCGGAGACGAGGATGATGTTGCGCTTGCCGGAACTGCCGAGTTCCTCGGCGGCCTTTTTGATGGCGTTGCCGATGGGGGTGTAGCCCTTGGGTTCTAGCCCGTTGATTTTGTCCTCGAGGTCTTCGGGCTTGTTGTTGCCGAGGGAGGCGAGGGTGGTGATGTCTTGGCAGCCTTTGTCGCGGTTGTCCGGGGCGTTGGATTCTTCGGAGCCGTAGGCGATGACTGCGGTTTGGGCTGAATCGGCGAGGGTGTCGATGGTGTCGTTGGCTGCTTTTTTGGCGGCGTCCATGCGAGTGCCGCCGTCGCCGG
>NZ_JAKRMT010000018.1:0-35686 GCF_022346045.1 Corynebacterium sp. ACRQJ
TGTCACCAGGCTGCTCCGGAGCATCCGGCTGCTCAACCGTGACGGTGACGTCGACGTTGTCCTTAGAACCATCCGGGTAAGTTACCTCAACCGGAACAGTGATCTTGTCACCCGGCTTAGCGTCCTCCGGAACCGGAACGGTGATCTCACCAGTGCTCTCGTCAACCTTCACGCCCTCAGGCGCGTTCTCACCCGGAGTGAACTTCGTACCCTCAGGAGCCTGGGTGTCCTTACCGTCCTTATCCGTGAACGTCGGAGCATCGATCTTGACATCGCTACCCGGCTTACCCGAACCATCCTCGTAACCCGGCTCGATCTCATCAGCCTGCTTCGGAATCTTGACCATCGCGGAGTCTGCAGCAACAATGTTGTCCGCTACCACTAGCTGAGCGGTGTAGACCTCTTCGTTTGCAGCATCCTCAGGCACCTTGAAGGTACACTTGTTAGCTTCCTGCAACGTGGTCACGTTGTCACAACGCTTAACCTCTTCACCCTTGGAGTTAATCCAAACAATGGAGTTACTCAGTGGTGATAGCGTGCCGTTAACGGAAATCTCCAGAGTATCGCCCGGGGCAGCAGGCTTATCAGTGGCATTAAAGTTGGTAATCTCCAACGATGCCTGTGAAGTAGGAACAAGCGCGAAGTTAACGTTGTACCACATCGGCCTCTGGGTAAGGTTCTGTGCCGGTGCAGTCTGCGGAGTAAACGAGACATTCTCGTTCGGCTTACGGAACTGAGGCGAAGTGTAAGAAGAGTAAGCCTGGATGGGCTGGCCCTCAGGATTCAGGACATAGCCATAGATGTACTGATCGTTAAGGGTCTTCTCTGGGAAGCGCGCAGTGTAGCGTCCATCGGCGTCAGTCTTAGCCTGAACCGTTGCCGAGATGTACTCAGGGTGGTCAGTCAGCAACTTCTTAGCCGCATCGGCACGCTTGCTTTGCGGCAAAGAGTTTACCTTCGCCTCATATTCCTGAGCGCCTTTAGAGGTCAGCGAAGAGAGAACAACGGTGTAGTTCTCTGCTTGGGGATCATTACCGTTGTCGTTCGGGCCAGTAGCAGAGTTTGCGTAGTCACCCGCGCCAGTCTCCAACCACACCTTGCCCGAAATGGAATTCCTTGCGCTCGTGTTTACGGAAGCATTACGCAAGGGGCCTTCAGTATCGTCAATCCACTCAGACTCAGGCCGTGTCATGTACCCAGCAGTCGGCTTTTCGTACATAAACACTGCAGTGCGCTGCATGTTGGTTCCAATAAGCGGGAACTGTCCAAGGTTGTTGTTAGTAACCGAGTTGACGAACGTCCCAGGGAAGAAGCCACCTGCCTGGCGCAGCATACTCATGGTGTTGCCATAATCTGTATTGTAGTCAGGAATTACCAACCGGTAGTACTGGCCGGACGAAGCAGTGTACTTGTGTTCTTTACCGTGAGCATCAATCCACGGCTTACGCAGGTCGAAAGCATACGCACCCGGCCCAACCTGGCTACCATCCGAGGGCTGGACCGTCTTGACAGTGGTCACATACCACGGAGAGATGGACTTATCCTTGTCCATCCACTGCATGTACACCTTAGTACCGTCTGGTACCGGGTTGTTGCCGTTTGCAAAAGTCGCTGGAGTGCCACGGTCAACCTCGAAAGCACGTCCGGACAGAGTGTTCGCAGCATTGGTGGCGCTAGTTTGGCCTTTGATGTAACCGTTGGCGATTGCATCAGCTTCAATAGCTGTCTCGCGAGTCGTACCCTCAGTGGTGGGTGCTGGCGCTTCCTGGGCCACCGCTGCCGGTGCGGTCTGCGTCTGCACAACGACGGTGCCGGTGGTAGCCAGAGCCAGCACAGCACCAGCGGCCGCGATGGACTTCATGCTGTTGTTCTTAAAGCCGAGGGCCTTAGCCCCGAAACCAGTACGGATGGAACGTCCGCGCAAGTTCGACATGAGTTAAGTCCTTTCCGAAGACTTCTTTAAGTTTCTTGACGACCCACCCGCACCGGGAAGGCCACACGTCATGACTCCCACGCTCGCTAACAGTCCGATACCCACGGATTTTGCACTCGCGCGCAAGCCTCTTCACCGAACCTTATCGCCTATTGATTGAGAGTGCGATTGCAATCGCCTGAAACGTGAACTAGTCTTCACATCTTCTGATTATGAAGCCCTATAGCCCACCTCCTCGTAACACCAACCATTAAGCCGACCGCACCCATCCTCCGAGGTCCTTATTCACCCCTCCCAACGGCTTGCCCTAGGCGAAAACCAAGCCGTTTTCCTTCATGTCCCTCACCCACTAATCACCACTGAAGTCAACAATTAGCAGCAGCGGGAACAGATTGTTCAACAATGCCTCAGATAACCAACATCGCCACCTTCACCCTTTCGGCGACTTGAATAGACCACAACCCCTTTTGCAAGCGCACCCAAGCACATTGGCGTGCAACTTATCGCGATGAACTGCCCGAATATATCGCAAGAACCCATCCTTTACTCCTGCACAAAGACACAATGTAATGCAATTCTATTTTTATTCTTAATTAATGCTCATTCTAAGAAAAGAGCAGGCGATGCATTGCATTTAATAAAGACTTTTAGATCGATACTTCCCTTATCCCCCACCATGACGCCGCACGATTCCTTTGAGACGCGAGCACTTGCTGCGCAATTGCAACCACATGCAGCCGCACCGCAAGCTCCAGCTGGCGCAACATTCACAATCTGGACAACCTTGGAAAGTTATTGATAGGTGATTGCCTATCTAAGACTGCCGTATAATTTTGAATACATACCCCCCGCTGCACCCCCAAAAGCTTAAGCAGACCTTCAGAGATCAATGAAGTCCCCAAAAGGGGGCAACAAGGCTCCCTAGGGGAAATGGAAACTGCGGAAGTAGAGGGATTTGAACCCCCGGATGGTTCCCCATCGCTGGTTTTCAAGACCAGTGCATTCGGCCGCTCTGCCATACTTCCAACGCGGCTCAATACCGCTCAGAACATCTTACACGCCACCCCACTACGCACCCTATTCCCAGCCACACAATGATTCATTAGGGTGGAGACCATGAGCATCACCACCAACGCAATCATCCAGACCGATACCGAAAACCCCAGTTCCCTGGCCTGGCAAACCGCCAGCATCGCCGACCCCCAACCCGGCGAAGCCCTGGTTCGCATCCACTACGCGGGCGTCAATAGAGCAGACACCCTACAAGCCCAAGGCCACTATCCCCCGCCCCGCGGCACCACCGACATCATCGGGCTCGAAGCCGCGGGCGTGATCGAAGACCCCAACGGAGCCACCCGCCCCGACGGCTCCCCCTGGCACCCCGGCGACGAAATCGCAGTCCTACTCTCCGGGGGCGGATACAGCGAATACGCCACCGTGCCCGAAGGCCAACTCCTCCCCATCCCCGCCGGATACAGCCTCGCCGAAGCCGCCAGCGTGGTGGAAGTCGCCTGCACTGTCTGGTCCAACATCATGATGACCGCCCGCCTGCGCGAAGGCGATACCATCCTGTTCCACGGCGGAGGCGGAGGAATCGGCATCTTCGGCATCCAACTAGCCAAAGCCCTCGGCGCCACGGTGGCCGTCACCGCCGGCTCCGAAGAAAAGCTGCACGTATGCCGCCGCTACGGCGCGGACATCCTCATTAACTATAAGGAAGAAGACTTCGCCGAAATCCTCACCGAGCACGGCGGGGCGGACGTGATCCTGGACATCATCGGCGCCAAGTACCTCGACCGCAACATCACTGCTCTGGCCGCCGACGGGCACATCGTGATCATCGGCATGCAAGGCGGAGTGAAGGGCGAACTGAACATCGCCAAGCTACTCAACAAACGTGGCAATATCAGCGCCACCGGCCTGCGCTACCGCGACAGCCAAGACAAGGCACGCATCGTCGCCGAAACCCTGCGCAACGTCTGGCCGCTGCTGGAAAACGAGCAGATCACCCACCACATCGACCGGATCATGCCCATCGCCGAAGCCGCCGCCGCGCACAAGGCCCTGCTGGCCGGGGAAGTCACCGGCAAGATCGTGCTCGAACTGCCGCAGGCCTAGGCGCGCGGCTTGGTGAGCCGCCCGCTCCCGCGGGCTCCGCGCCCGCGCCGCCGCGGCCACCCGCCCGTCTGCACCAACACCAGCGCCGCCAGCACCAGCAGCAGGCCAACCCACTGCACCAACGAAAGCCGCTCGCCGACGAACACCACTCCCAGGAACGTCGCCGTCACCGGGCTCAACACGCCCAGGATCGCCACCTGCACCACGTCCAACTTGGCCAAACCGTGGAACCAAATGCCATACGCAATCAGGGCGCCGAAGATCGTCAGATACGCATAACCCAACACATTCTGGCCGGTCAGGTGGTCCGGCAGCCCCTCCATCACCAGCAGCAACGGAACCAGGAACAGCCCGCCGAAAGTCAGCTGCCAGCCCGTCACCGCCAGCTGCGGCACATCGTCCGGCTTACCCCACTTCTTCGCCAGAATCGCGCCCAGCCCCATGCACACACTGGCGCCTAGGCCCGCGATGATACCGCCGGCATTCAGGGCGGCGGCGGGCGTCAATACCAAACAGGCCACACCCACCACGGCGACGAGCGCGCCGATCACCTGGTACGGCTGAATGCGCGTGCCCAACAGCGCAGGGCTCAGGGCGATCACCCATAGCGGCGCGGTGTTCGTCACAATCGCTGCCACGCCGCCCGGCAGCAGATACGCCGCCGCGAACAGCAGAGCAAAGAAGCCGCCGATGTTCACAACCCCCAGCACCGCGGACTTCCACCACCACTGCCCGCGCGGTAGCCTGCGGAACCACAGCAGAAGCAGCAAACCCGCAGGTAGCGCACGCAGCACACCCGCCAGCAGCGGCCGCCCAGGCGGCAGCAGGTTCGTGGTGACGATGTACGTCGTTCCCCAAATTATCGGTGTAAGCGCAGTAATCAGTCGAAGCACACGGCCACGCTATCTTACGGACGCCACCACCCGCACCAGCTGGTCCACATCATGCACGGTGTTGTGCGGGGCGAACCCGACGGAAACTGCACCGGCCTGGTCCAGTGCCGAACCCAGCGCAGAGCCCTGTGCCGAGCCGGTTGCAGCGGCCGAGGCCGTATCCGAATCCGCGCCCTTGCGAACGTGGCGGCCACGGGAGTTCGCACCCGGCTGCTCCTCGAAGACCCCCATGCGCTCCAACAGCTGCGACTGGCCCGGCGCGACCACACCCGCGACCACACCATTGGCCAGCAGGCGCTGCACCACGACGCCCGCGGGCACGCCATCCACCAGGAAGCTCACGCGCGGAATACGATCCACGGCGGCGAAATCCTCCAGCACGTGGCCGTCGCCATCCACGCCGATCACATGGACAGTGCCGAGGCTCTGCAGACCCTCCACCAGGTGCGTTGCCAGGGAATTCAGGTAGTCCGCCGCATGCGGCAGGCCGGTCTTCAACCGGTTGCGTCGGGTGCCGCGGGCGGAATCATCCAGGCGGGCCAGGTGGTCCACGGCCTCCGCAACACCACCCAGCAGGCCTTCAGACACGCCGCCCACGCCCACGCCATGGCCAGAGCTAAACACGGTCTGGCGGGTGGCATCGTCCTTAAACACCAGCGCGCCCACGTTCGGCCCGCCGAGGCTGGCAACATCCAGGGCCAGCACGTCCGCGCCCATCTGCTCCACGTCCACCACGCGGTACGGGGCGAAGGAATCCACATCCACCACCAGCAGCGCCCGGGACTTCGCCCGCACGCAATCGGCGATAGCGCGAACATCCGTCACCGTGCCCACGTAACGGTTCGCGGCGGAAACCGCGACCACGGTGGTCTCCGGCTCCACCAAGTTCGTAAACTGCCAGGCCGGCAGCACACCGCTGGAAAGATCCGGCTCCGCCCAGCGCACCCGCGCGCCATACAGATCCGCCGCGTGCTTCCACGGAGTGACGTTTGCCGGATCGTCAATGCGGGAAAGCACGACCTCCTGGCCCAGGCGCAGGCGCCGGTACAGAGCATGAGCCAGGTCATCCAGCAGCGCCTCGCGGGAAGCGCCCAGCACCACATTCTCCGGCCGCGCACCTGTCAGATCCGCAATCGCAGTGCGCGCGGAGTCGCCGAAAGACTCACCAATGCGGCGACCCAGGCGCTGCGCGCGGGAATGCGAACCCGTCGCGGACTCCGGCGGCTCCAGCAAAGAAGCCACCCGGAAACTCCGCGCCACAGCCGAAGTCACCCGCTCTGGCACCTGCGGGAAATCCTGCGCGTTTAGGTACGTCCAGCCATCCGATAGCGATGCATACAACCCCCGGACCCGTGGCACATCGAACACTGGACTTCTCCTTACATTCCTTATATATAGACTGCTTCGGACAGTACTTTCCACACCTCGCGCCGCCTTTTGGCGGCCCGCGGCGGCGCCCCTCAAAGGGCGATGACCATTCCCCGACCCGGCTGCGAAACCAACCCACTGCGCTAGGCAGGGACTCGCTGCGAGGAGCCGGGCACGACCCACCGCAAGCGAGCCGGGGACTAACCTCAACCGATACTAGCGCCCAATCCTGACAGGCAACACCACGCCCGGTCGCGGCCGCCAACCGCCGCCCGCACAATCGCAAACTGCCGCCCGCGGCCACCGCCAAAGCAGAAGCGGGACTCGCCGGGAATAGGAGGTGTGGGCGTCACAAAGTAAAATAGACTGCCTCAAAGCAACAGCAACGAAATCGCGAAGCAGTAACAAGAAGCAGGACCACATGTCACAAAAAATGCCAGAGGCCGCGGATCTACAGCGGATCACCGCCGCGGCAGACGGCGACATCCCAGCTAGCAACTCCCAAACCTTCGGTGCGGCGTGGGCCGACCTGAAGAAGGGGCTTGCGCAGCGCGAACTATGGCTCGCGCTCGGCTGGCAGGACATCAAGCAACGCTACCGGCGCAGTACCCTCGGACCCCTGTGGATCACCATCGCCACCGGCGTGATGGCCCTGGCCCTCGGCCTGCTGTACAGCCTGCTGTTCCAGCAAGACCTCGCCAGCTTCCTGCCGCACGTCGCCGTCGGCCTGATCCTGTGGGGCTTTATCTCCGGCTGCATCAAGGACGGCTCGGAAGTGTTCATCGCCAACGAAGGGCTGATCAAGCAACTGCCCTCCGCCCTGTCCGTGCACGTATACCGACTGGTGTGGAAGCAATTCCTCTTCCTGCTGCACAACCTCGTGATCTGGCTGGTGCTGCTGGCCGTGTTCCGCCCATCGCTCGGGTGGGAAGTGCTGCTGGTCGTGCCCGCCATGGCCCTGATGATCGCCAACGGCATCTGGGTGACCATGTTCTTCGGCATCATCGCCACCCGCTTCCGCGACGTAGCCCCGCTGCTGGATTCGCTGGTCCAACTGGCCTTTTATATGACGCCCATCGTCTGGACCACCAAAACCCTCCGCGACCAAGGCGGGGCAGTGGCCGAGCGCGCAAAGATTGCGGAGATCAACCCGCTGTACCACTACCTGGAGATCGTCCGCGGGCCGATGATCGGCGAGCCAGTCCCCGCCTACCACTGGGGCATCGTGGGCGTGCTGACCGTACTGGGACTTGCGCTGGCCCTGCTGGTGATGCGCCGCTGGCGCTTCCGCGTGAGCTACTGGGTTTAGTCGCGCTGGCGGGCTTGGTTATGGCTTGGCTTTGCGGCTTGCGGCTGGCGGCTGGCTCAGCGGCAGGCGGGCTTGGGGCCCGCCAGCCGCGACAACTGAAACAACAAGGTGAGATGACATGGTTTCGATTGACACTTACGACGCGTGCGTAGACTTCCCCATCTTCGATGCGAAGACCCGCTCCATGAAGCAGACATTCCTGGGGGCTGCCGGCGGCGCGATCGGCAGGAACTCGTCGAATACGGTGATGGTGGAGGCGCTTAAGGGCGTCAATCTGCATTTGCAAGACGGCGACCGGATCGGCCTGGTCGGGCACAACGGCGCCGGCAAGTCCACCCTGCTGCGCCTGCTCAGTGGGATTTACGAGCCGACGCGCGGGTCTGCGATTGTGCGCGGGCGCGTGGCACCCGTGTTCGACCTGGGTGTGGGCATGGATCCGGAGATCTCCGGGTATGAGAACATCATGATCCGCGGGCTTTTCCTGGGGCAGACGCGGAAGGCAATGCGGCGGAAAATGGACGACATTGCGGAGTTCAGCGAACTCGGGGAATACCTGGATATGCCGCTGCGCACCTACTCGACGGGTATGCGGATCCGGTTGGCTTTGGGGGTTGTGACCAGCATCGACCCGGAGATTCTGCTGCTGGACGAAGGCATTGGCGCCGTGGATGCGGCGTTCATGGCTAAGGCGCGCGGGCGGCTGGTGGAGATGGTTGAGCGGAGCGGCATCTTGGTTTTCGCCTCGCACAGCAACGAATTCCTGGCGCAGCTGTGTGACAGTGCGCTGTGGATCGACCACGGAGAGATCCGGCAGGTTGGGCGCGTGGATGATGTGGTTGAGGCCTACGAGGGACCGGAGGCCGGCGAGCACGTCCGCCGGGTGCTGAAGGACCTGGGCCGGGGTTAGCGCTGGTTGGGGTGCTGGGCCGCTGGCCTTGCCCCCTCCTTTGTCTACTGCGAATGTCGCTAGAACGGGAATACGTCGGCCGGAGCAGGCTGCGCGGGGCTCTTGACGGGCCGAAATGTCGCTAAAACGGGAAAGCACCAGTTAAATCAGGCTCAAGCAACCTCCCGCAAGGCCAGAATGTCGCTAGAACGGGAATACGTCGGCGCCCGCAGAGCCCCACAGAAAGCCACAAAGCTCTGACCTGCGCTTTTGCCTATTTGCAAACCAGCCCCATTAACCCATTCCCGTTCTAACGACATTCCCACCCAAAGACCCCTCCCGGAACCCCTCAGCCGGCCACCCATTCCCGATCTAACGACATTTCCACCCAAAGACGGCCCCCGGAACCCCTCAGCCGGCCACCCTTTCCCGATCTAACGGCATTCCCAGCGGGCCGCAGCCTCCCCCAGACCACCAGCCAACCCACCTCTCCCCACACCCCAGCGACACAAGTGGGGCTAGGGAGAGGCTGAGGGCGTCAGAAAGAAAGAACAAATAGTACCATCTGTGGTACTATCACTGCATGGGCAACAGTGGCCCCGAGATCCTCGAGAAAATGCGCAGAGCGCCCGCGAGCATCCGGTTTACCGAGCTCACGAAGGTCTGCGACCATTATTTTGAAAGCCGGCAAACAACCAAGACCTCCCACCGAACATACAAAACACCCTGGCGCGGCGACCCGCGCGTGAACATCCAAAGCTCCAGCGGAAAAGCGAAGCCCTACCAGGTCCGACAGGTCCTGCGGGCCGTCGACAAGCTGGAAACTAGACGCAAGAAAGGCGGGCGATAACCATGGACGTGCACAAGTACACCTACCAAACTGCCTGGTCAGACGAGGATCAAGAATTCGTCGCAACTGTGACCGAGTTTCCGTCCCTGTCGTGGCTGGCTCCCGACCGCGCGCAGGCCGAAGCTGGGTTGCTGGACCTGGTGGCCGAAGTTGTAGAGGACATGACACAAGCTGGAGAAACCGTGCCGGAGCCGCTGGGGTTGCGGCAATTCTCGGGGAAGTTCAACGTGCGGACCTCGCCGTCGTTACATCGGATGCTGGCGATCGAGGCGCAATCGGAGGGCGTTTCGCTGAACACGCTGGTTAATCAGAAATTGGCGGCGCGGTAGTTGCGGATTTTTATTGACGCCCACTAGCAGGCGGCGGTTGGAACGTTCGCCTGGCCTGGGAGTTTCGGCGCGCAGGGGGTTGCGAGGGGGCGCTTGGCGGGCCCGAATGTCGCTAGAACGGGAAAACACCAGCTAAATCAGGCTGTGCAGGGCGGCCACCGGGTCGAAATGTCGCTAGAACGGGAATACGTCGGCGCCCGCAGAGCTCCACAGAAATCCACAACGCTGTGACCTGCGCTTATGTAAATTTGCAAACCGTTCCCATTAACGCATTCCCGATCTAACGACATCTGCAGGTTGGTTGTCAGCGTTTGCAGGCGGTCTGTCGACGCTTCCACCCAGGAAGCCGCGCGAGAATTCAGCTCCTATACACCACCGCGAGGAACTTGGCATCAAAAATTTTTCTACCTGTGGATAAGTCAGGTGCCGTCCACAATTTATCCTCAGTGCACCGGATCCCAAGCACACTACTCGGGCAGAAAGTGTAAGAATACCTCCCATGACGGGGGATAACACCAACGCAAGCATCAGCAAACCCACCACCAGCAGAAACACCAAACCCACCAAGCCAACAGCCACCAAGCCAAACACCACAAAACCCAGCGCCTACACGCCAGCCAAGCATCACCAGCCTGTGAAACACCTGGTCGATGTGCGCCGAATCGACCCCTCCCAAGCCCGGAAGTGGCAACGCTGGGTAGAGAAAGGCGAGGCCGTCCGCCTCGCTCGCGGGATCTATATACCCGCAGGTCTCTGGCGTGAGATCGGCCAACAACCGAACGCGGCAGAAATCCAAGCGCAGGCCTTCATCGTGGCGGAATACCTGCGCTACTCCCACAGAATCCCGGCCGTCGTGGCGGGCAAATCAGCAGCCTTCCTCCACGGCCTGCCCCTCGAGAAGTTTGGGCCGCCGGAGACGGTGGAGTTGGCGTCACCAAAAAGAAGCCTGATGGGAAGAAACGGCAGGTCAGAGCGCTACCTCGCGGCGCCGGGGCAAGGCCAGCGCGCCGTGCTAATCCCCACAGAATTCGGCGAGATTTGGACCAGCGGGCTGCTGGATACGTGCCATGACCTGGGGCTTCGGCATTCGCTGGACGATGCCGTCATCGCTACGGAGGCCGCGCTGCACACAGAGAAAATCACGTGGCATGAGTGGCGCAAGTGGCGCGCGTGGCAGGACGGACTGCGCGACCCAGCCGCCACCCCGGCAAGCGCGCCCCTCCGCCACGGCGCCCAACGCGCCCGCACGGCCGCGCGCCTCATCACCCGCCACTCCGAAAGCCCGCGCGAGTCGCAGCTGAAAATCCGCTTCTGGGAACACGGCCTGCCCGCACCGTTTCAGCAGGTCAACATACTCAACGAGGGCGGCTGGGCCATCGGGCGCGTGGACATGTTCTTCGACGTCGGCCTCGCTGTCGAATACGACGGCCGCGACAAGTACGGCGACACCGCACCAGCCATCGAGCGCGCCCTGCTCAAGGAACGCCAGCGCGAAAACGACATCCAAGCCCGCGGCATCACGCTACTGCGCGTCACGGCGGAAACGTACCTCTCCGGCCGCGCAATCGAGCAGGTCATCGAGCCTTTCCACGCCCTCGCGGCACGCCCGACCCGCCCGCCGTGCACCCTCTGGAGCGGCGGCGCGCTCGCCTGGTCGTAGCTTCTTTTCTTTCTTTTTGACGCCCCCTCGCCCCCGTCGCCTTCACCTCCAGCTTCGCGAACCGTCCGCCCTGCCCCGGCGCGAGCTAGCCACAAACTAGAGATAAAAAGAGAATTAAAGAACCCCGCCAGTTGGAGCGCCCAAAGCGTTAGACTCGGTCTCGGACACGCAGGCGTGACTGAAGGCACAGTGCAGGCGCAGTGCACGGTGCAGGCGCGCCACAGCGCACACTGCAAGTAAGCACAGCCACGCCCAGCAGTTAAAACCCCAGAACACACGTAGAAAAATTACGAACAACGCACGCAGAACCAGGTGAAACAGTTGACCAACCCAGCAGGCGACAACGGCGCAGGCACCCCCGCCGGCAACGAGGAAGCCACTCCAGCAGGCACCCCCGCCGGCACAAACTCCGGCAACGGCGCAACCGCATCCGAGGCCTTCAACTCCAAGGCGTGGCTGCAGCACTACACCCCGTGGACGCAGCACACCATCGACCTCGACGACCCGGCGGAAAACCCTGCAGGCTTCACCATCCCGGAAGTCTTCTGGCACGCGGTGGACACGATCGGCGAGCGCAACGCCTTCACCTTCTTCGGCAAAGCCACCACCTACGAGCAGTACGGCCGCCAGGTCGCCATCGCCTCCGCAGCCCTGGAGAAGCTCGGCGTGCAGCGCGGAGACCACGTCGCCATCGCGCTGCCGAACTGCCCACAGGCCCTCATCGCCTTCTACGCAATCCAGAACATCGGCGCAGTTCCCACCCTGCACAACCCTCTGTACACTGCCGCCGAGCTCCGCCACCCCTTCAACGACCACGGCGCCAAGGTGGCCTTCTTCTGGGACAAGGTCAGCGACGTCGCCGAGGATCTCCGGCTGAACAGCCCCCTCGAAACAGTCATCGCCGTCACCCTCCCCGACGAAATGCCCGCCCCGCTGCGCTACGCCCTGAAGCTGCCGATCCCGAAGATCAAGGCCATGAAGGACAAGCTCACCGGCCCGGCGCCCTCCGCCGTCTCCTGGAAGAGCTTCATGCGCACTGGCGGAAATGGCGAAAAGTGGCTGCGTGGTGGCGTCAATAATAAAAAGACCGACCCGACCGACCCCGCGCTGATCCTCTACACCTCCGGCACCACCGGCAAGCCGAAGGGCGCCGTGCTGACTCACCGCAACCTCATCGCGAACCTGCGGCAGGGCCAAGCCTGGGTGAAGGGCCTGGGTAAGGGGCCGAAGCCGGAGGTCATGCTGGCCGCGCTGCCGATCTTCCACGCCTACGGCCTGACCATGAACATCACCCTCGCCCCGATGATCGGCGGCGAGATCCAACTGCTGCCCGCGCCTGAAATGCCGCTAGTCATGCGCGTGATGAAGAAGAATATGCCCTCCTGGATGCCCGGCGTGCCCGCGCTCTACCAGAACATCATGAAGGAAGCGGCGAAGCGCGACATGCCGCTCTCCGGCATCCGCAACTCCTTCAGCGGCGCCAGCGCACTGCCCGCAGAGACTGTCCGCGAGTGGGAAAGCTGCACCGGCGGCAACATCGTGGAAGGCTACGGCCTGACCGAAACCGCGCCCATCATCGCAGGTAACCCCATGGGCAAGGGCCGCGAGGGCTACATTGGCGTGCCTTTCCCCTCCACCGAAATCCGTATCGCCAACCCGGATAACCCCGCCGAGACCATGCCCGACGGCGAGGCCGGCGAGCTGGTCGTCCGCGGTCCGCAGGTGTTCAAGGGCTACCTGAACCGCCCGGACGCCACCGCGGAGGCCTTCCACGAGGACTGGTTCCGCACCGGCGACATGGCCGTCATGGAATCCGACGGCTACCTGAAGATCGTCTCCCGCATCAAGGAGATGATCATCACCGGCGGCTTCAACGTCTACCCCGCCGAGGTCGAGGAAGTCCTGTGCGAGCACCCCTCCATCGAGCAGGCTTCCGTCGTGGGCGTGCAGCGCAAGGATGGGTCCGAAACCGTCGCTGCGGCTGTGGTTCTGGCCAATGGCGCTGTTATTGACGCCGACGACTTCCGCGCCTTCGCCAAAGAACGACTTACTGCGTATAAGGTGCCGAAGGTATTCCATGCATTCCAAGAGCTGCCTGCCGATCAGCTGGGCAAGGTGCGCCGCCGTGAGGTGCAGGAGCTAGTCGCAGAGAAAGAACAGGCCTAAAACATGCCGCTGAGCAGGAAAGACACCGTCGCCGCAGTGATCGTCACGCATAATCGCGTGGAATTGCTGGAGGCCTCGCTGCGCCAGGTTGCAAACCAGGAGGGCGCGGAGGTTGCGCACGTGGTGGTTGTGGATAACGGCAACGACCCGGCGGTGCGCGAGCTGGTGGAAGCGGTGTGCGGGTCGCGGGGCCACTACGTAGGGTCCGCGACGAACCTGGGCGGGGCTGGTGGCTTTGCGCTGGGATTCCTGACCGCGCTTTCCCTGGGCGCCGACGCGATCTGGTGTGCCGACGACGACGGGCGGCCTGCCGACGCGCACGTACTGGCCACCCTGCAGGAGGTTGCGGAGCGCGAGGGGCTGGAGGAAATCAGCCCGGTGGTGTGCAACATCGATGCCCCGGAACGGCTGGCGTTCCCACTGCGCCAGGGGTTGGTGTGGCGGCGGACGCTATCCGAGCTGGAGGGTTCGTTCCTGCCGGGGATCGCCAGCCTGTTCAACGGCGCGCTGATCAGTGCGCGGGCGATGGAGATAATTGGCGTTCCCGACTATCGGCTGTTCATCCGTGGCGACGAAGTGGAGTACCACCGCCGCCTGGTCCGCAGCGGCCTGCCCTTTGGAACGTGCCTGACCTGCGCTTACCTGCACCCGGACGGGTCGGACGAGTTCAAGCCGATCCTCGGCGGAAAGATGCACACGCAGTACCCGGACAACGAATTCAAGCGCTACTTCACGTACCGCAACCGCGGGTACATCATGAACCAGCCGGGCATGCGCAAGCTGCTGCCGCAGGAGTACGCCCGCTTCGGATGGTTCTTCCTGGTGCAGAAGAAGGACCCGAAGGGGTTCGCCGAGTGGCTGCGGCTGCATGCGCTCGGTCGGCGCGAGCAGTTCCGCCGGCCGGGCCGCTAGCGCGGCTGCGCCCCCGAGGCACGGGCGGGCGCGAGTTCTAAGCAACTTTTTAAGCGCACACACCGGCCAGGATTTTCCCTTTTACCCGGTCACAGGCGTAGTCTTAAGTGACTATCGCGGTGCCCCGAGCAGCACTTGAGCAGCCCCCGAGCAGACTCCCGGCGCCGCCTAACACCACCTAACCGAGGATGAAGTTAGCCGAAGTGACCGTGTCCGAAACCCAGACCACCCCGAGCGCTGAGCCCACCAAGCCCGCTGAAGACGTTGGCGTCAATAAGAAGAACGCCGAAGGCGCAGCAGCCTCCCGCGCGCACCGCCGCCGCAACGTCGCGCGGCAGTTCATTCAGTTCGGGCTCGTCGGCGCGTCGGGGTTTGTGGTCAACCAGGCGATCTTCGTGCTGTCGAAGAAGCTCGCGGAGGCCGGCTGGGACATTCACGTGCAGGATGCCTTCCTGAACCTCCTCGGCACCCAATACCATTTCCGCTGGTACCACGTGTTTTCCGTGGTGGCGTTCCTGCTGGCGAACATCTGGAACTTCTGCCTGAACCGCTACTGGACGTTCCGCCACGAGCCGAAGCGCGCCTGGTGGAAGCAGCTGCCGCAGTTCATGGCCGTGGGCGTGTTCGGACTGCTGATCACGCTGGTGGTCTCGACGGCGCTGGTGAACCCCGAGTCGCCGATCGCTCTGCCGCACGACATTTTCGATAACTCCACGGGGCTGCGCACGCGCGCGTACTGGGGCAACTTCATTGGTGTGATCCTGGCGGTGCCGGCGAACTTCCTGTTCAACAAGCTGTGGACGTTCCGCGCGAAGCCGCGCGAGGCCAGCCGAGTGGTGCGCGTGGTTGAGCCGCGCACTGGCGGTGCTGGTTCTGGTGCCGGTGCGGGCGCGGGTGATGCGGATGTCTAAGCCTTCTTTTGATGACGCCCCCTCGCCGCAGCCAGGCACCGATCCCGCTGGGGCCGGGCACTCCAGTGGTGCCGGCGCTGCTTCCGGTGCCGCGACCGGCGCTGACAATTCCAGCGGGTCCCAGGCGGTTTCCGGCGCCGCTGCCGACGATGCCGCTGCCGGGCAGGGCGCGCGGGTTGGCGATAACTTTCAGTCTGAGCACACCACCCGGGCGCAGCGCATCATCCAGTCGCAGCTGGTGAAGTTTGTGCTGGTCGGAGGCTTCAGCGCCGTCGTGGACTTCGGCTCCACGGCGCTGTTCACGTTTGCGTTTGGCTTGAGCGATGGCGTGGCCAAGGCGCTGGGATTCGTGCTGGGCACTCTGACGGCATACTTCATTAACCGTCGGTGGACTTTCCAGGCGGAGCCGAGTGGGCGCCGATTCGCCATCACCATGGCTACCTACGGGCTGACCTTTATTGTGCAGTGGGGGCTGTACAAGGTGTCGATCCCGTGGCTCGAAGGCTTTGACCTGAATGCATTCTGGGTGCGTGCGATCAGTTTTGTGATTGCGCAGGGCACGGCGACGGTGCTGAACTTCCTGATCCAGAAGTTCCTCATCTTCAAGCGCTAGCCGGGGTGAAGCTTCAAGTACTAGCCGGGCTGAATCTCCAAGCGCTAGCCGGGCTGGCTGGAGGCTTCCGGAAGCCTCACCGGTACCCAAAATGTCGTTAGAACGGGAATGCGTGGCCGGCTAAGCGGTTCCGGGGGACTGCCTTGGGTCGAAATGTCGTTAAAACGGGAATGGGTTAATGGGAGCGGTTTGCAAATTAGCAAAGCCGCAGGTCAGGACGTTGTGGAACTTTGCGGAGGTCCGCGGGCGCCGACGTATTCCCGATCTAGCGACATTCCATTCCGTCAGGCACCCTGATAGGCCTGCCCTGACCGACGTATTCCCGATCTAGCGACATTCCATTCCGCTAGGCACCCTGGTGGACCTGCCCTGACCGACGTATTCCCGATCTAGCGACATTCTGACCAGCCGGACACCAGGCAAAGCCCGGCCAAGCTGGGCAAACTACAGCAGCCAGGCCAAGCCCGGCCACGCCAGCCAAGCTAGCGCTGCAGGACGAAGCGGTACATCTCCAAGCGGTCCAGCAGCGAGCACTGCGGAACCAGAGGAACCGCCTGGTCATCGGGCTGAGGCTCCCACTTGCACGCCCCCACCTGCGCCAAGATGCGCCCGGTCCGCCGCGACAGCCACTTGATCTCGCTGGCGCTGAGGGCGTCAGTACCCAAAGCAGTATCGGTCGGCGGCAGCTTCGCATCCGCGCGCGTGAAGCCGAGTGCCGACATGAAGGCCTCGCTGACCTCGTCGACCTCCGAATCCACCAGCGTGGACAGCGCGATGATCCGCGCCCACGCAGCTGCGCGCCCGATCTTGCTCTTCTCGATCGGCGCGTCGGCCAGCAGCTCGGCGGCGTGCTCGGTGACGTTCGCCGGCCGCTCCAAGTCCAGCGCCTGCAGCAGCGGAATGAACTCGTACAGCGCCCGCTCGTGCAGCAGTTCCCGCAGCTCAGGATCGGTTTCGGCGAGGATCTGCTCGACGGTATCCTCGCCCGCCAGCGCCACGTTCACCTCCGTGACATCCACGCGCGCCGGAATGCCCGCAGGGTGCAGGTGCGCGGCGAGTTCGTCCTCCGGATTCTTATTGACGCCACCCGCCTCAGCCGCATCCTCCTCCGCATCGGCAAGGAAGTCGGCGGCCAGGAGCACTGCTTCGGCATCCGGCTCGCCCGGCGCGTCGAAGGAAGCGTCGAAGGGGGAGCTGGTGGGGACGAGCTCGATTTCCTCGTGGCGGGTGGTGGTGTCTGTGACGTTGACGCTGAAGTCGTAGCGGCCTACCTTCAGCACGCCGATGGTCCCGCGGCGGAAAATGTCGCCGAGAGCAGTGCCAATGGAGTTTGCGCCCTTGGCGTAGACGCGCACGCGGCCAGCAGTGCGGGCGCGGAAACTCCAGGTTAGCTCGGTGGTGGTGTCGGCGCTGGTAGCAGTGTCAGCCGCGGGCGCGTCGGCGGCGCCAGTGTCAGCGGCAGAGGCCGCGCCGGCGCCGCGCTCCGCCCGCGCGACGTAGCGGGTGGGGTGCGCCTCGGGGACTCGGTTCACGGATTCGGGCCAGTCGAAGCTGGTGAGGATCGCGTCGGCGAAGTCGGCCACGCTCATGGCGCCGGAGACGCTGAGCAGGCGGGAGTACCTTCCCACGCCCGGGAAGTGGTGCTCCACTACCACGGTGAAGACTGTGGTGTGGGCTCCGTTGTTTCTGCTGGCCCCCACCCCCGGTGTGGACATAACCCCCAGGCTTTCCTGCACTTCCGCCCCCTCGGCGTTAGCTTCCGCCCCGCCGGCACCATCGCGCCGGGAGGTGCGGATCTTCGACAGGGAGATCACGCTCCCGCCCGCGATTGATGCATCTGCGGCATCCGCGCCGCCGTTCCCGTTCGCTCGCGCAGCAGTGGAACCGCCGGCTGATTCATAGCCCCCGGCGGCTCCAAAAAGCGATGAGCGATTCATGCACCTAAGCGTAATGGCGCCCGGCTAACCTCGCTGGGCGAGAACCAGCGGAAGCGTCTGAGCAGTCACAAACTCGCTGATCACAGGGCCAAGTCGGCGGACTCGCAACTTGTCGAATGCGTTGTACTGCGCGATCCAGCCGCGCAGCGCGGCGGCCTCTTGCAGCGCCGTCGCCACGGCCTCGCGCTCGGCCTCGCTTCCGGCGCACTCTGCTTCCCCTTCGCCCGCGCCCGCGCTTCCCTCAGCGCTTCCCTTCGCGCCAGCCTCATCGGCTCCCTCGCCTGCGCTACCACTCGCGGCGCCACCAGCCCCGCCGACCTGGCCACCCACGCCCGCCTCTGCCTCCCGGAACTCCGCCAGCGTACGGAAGCTCCCCCACGCCGGCTGCTTCTTCCCCGGGAACTCGGCGCTGAAGTACTGCTTGGCGGAGGTGAGGGCGTCATTAAGAGCAACCTCCGTAGCCTCCACATCAACCAGCGCAACATCGCTCGGCAGCACCTTCGCCGCCGCCTCGTCGCCCACAAACAGCACGGGATAGCGCAGCAGGGCGGCGAGCATGGCCGCGCGGTCGTCGGTCCCCTCGATCCAATCCGCGCTGGCGGCGAAGCCGTGGATGCCTGCGCCGTCGATCAGCCAGGCGCCGGAAAAGTCGCCGAGTTGCACGTCAGGGTCGGTTTCCACCTGCCAGATGGCGAAAGTCGGGTCGTCGGCGGGGCCGGCGGCGGCCACGACCATGATCGGGTCGTAGCGGACGGGCTCGGGCGCGACGGGAGCTGCGCCGGGGGCCGCGGTACTCGCGGCGACACCCGACTCGGTGGCAGTGCTTTCAGGGGCAGTTGTGCTCATCGCTATTGGAGGTTACCACCGACTATGATCTTCCCCATGGCTGTTTTTGATAGGTTCCCCGCCGCCGCGAAACTCTTCAAGCGCTCCAAGCTCTCCCCCGCCGAGCAAGAACACAGGAGTGCACCGGTGCGAGTCGGTGGCGTCGGTAAGGAAAGCAGCTACGAGGCCTCCACCCGCACGAACCTGCCGCTCAACGAGTTCATGACTCGCCTCATGGCCCAAGAACTGCCCATCCTCGACAGCACCAGCCGCCAGCGCGTGCGCGACATCCTGCGCGAATACGACGGCCCCACCATCACCGAGCCCGAGGAGCTGCCGGAGGAAATCCGCCAGATCATGGAGCTGTACTAGCCCTTTCTTAGTGACGCCGCCCACACCGCAACTGCGAAAACGCTGGCAACTTGAGCCCCACGCGGCGCCGCGCCCAGGGGTTGTCGCAGCCGGGCGCTAGGGTAGAGAACATGGAATTGCACACCAGCACTCGTACCCTCACCGGGTGGGGTCGCACCGCCCCCACGACCGCCGAAGTTCTGTCCACACAGGATGTCGATCAGATTGCCGCCGCCGTCGCGCGCGTGGCCGACGATAACGCGGATAAGCCCAGCCACCTGCAGCGTGGCGTGATCGCCCGCGGCATGGGCCGCAGCTACGGCGACCCGGCCATGAACGCCGGCGGGCTCGTCATCGACATGCAGCAGCTGAACCGTATCCACAGCATCAACCCCGATACCGCCATCGTGGACGTGGATGCTGGAGTGACCCTGGACCAGCTGATGAAGGCCGCCCTGCCCTACGGCCTGTGGGTGCCGGTGCTGCCCGGTACGCGCCAGGTGACCATCGGCGGCGCTATCGGCCCGGATATCCACGGCAAGAACCACCACTCCGCGGGTTCCTTCGGCAACCACGTCCGCTCCATGGAGCTGCTGGTGGCCGACGGGCGCGTGCTACACCTGACCCCGGAGGGCTCCGAAGACGACCCGGACGGCGAACTGTTCTGGGCCACCGTCGGCGGCATGGGTCTGACCGGCATTATCCTGCGCGCGACCATTGAGATGACGAAGACGGAGACCGCGTACTTCATCGCCGATGGCGATATGACGCACTCCCTGGACGAAACCATCGCCTTCCACTCCGACGGTTCGGAGCACAACTTCACCTACTCCTCCGCCTGGTTCGATGCAATTAGCCCGGAGCCGAAGCTGGGCCGCGCCGCGATCTCCCGCGGCTCCCTGGCCACCCTGGACCAGCTGAAGGAGTACGCGCCGAAACTGGCGAAGGATCCACTGAAGTTCAAGGCCCCGCAGCTGATGACCGTGCCGGATATCTTCCCGAGCTTCACCATGAACAAACTGTCCATGGTGGCCATCGGCGAGCTGTGGTGGCTGAAGTCCGGCGAGTACCGCAACCAGGTGCAGAACCTCACGCAGTTCTACCAGCCGCTGGACCTGATCGGCGAGTGGAACCGCGGCTATGGTTCCAAGGGCTTCCTGCAGTACCAGTTCGTCGTGCCGACAGAGGCCGTGGAGCCGTTCAAGGAGATCATCCGCGACATCCAGCGCTCCGGCCACTACTCCGCGCTGAATGTGTTCAAGCTGTTCGGCGAGGGCAACAAGGCCCCGCTGAGCTACCCGATGCCGGGCTGGAACGTCTGCGTGGACTTCCCGATCAAGCCGGGCCTGGGCGCCTTCCTGGACGACCTGGACCGTCGCGTGATGGAGTTCGGCGGCCGCCTGTACCTGGCCAAGGAGTCCCGCACCTCCGCCGAGAACTTCCACAAGATGTACCCCGGCCTGCCCGGCTGGCTGGCCACCCGCAAGCGCATCGACCCGACGGGGGTTTTCGCCTCCGATATGTCCCGCCGTCTCGAGCTTTAACCCGAAAGAGAGTCACAATGATTGATGCCGTTGGCAAACCCCAGTCCATCCTGCTGCTCGGCGGCGCGTCCGACATGGGCCTCGCCGTCGTCGAGGAGTTCCTCTCCCGCGGCCCCGCGCGCGTGATCCTGGCCGCCCGTGCTGGCGAGTCTTTGGATGACGCCACCGCACGCATGAACGCCGCCGGTGCCAGCGAGGTCGTACCCGTCTCCTTCGACGCAGTGGACTTCGATTCCCACCCGCAGGTTTTCGAGGAAATCTTCAGCCACGGCGACGTGGACCTGGCCATCGTTGCGTTCGGAATCCTGGGCGATAACGAGAAGCAGTGGACCAACCAGAAGCTGGCCGTGCAGGCCGCGCAGGTGAACTTCACCGGCGCCGTCTCCGTTGGTGTGCTGCTGGCGGACTACATGAAGAAGCAGGGCCACGGCCAGATCGTGGCGTTCTCCACCGTTGCAGGTGAGATGGTCCGTCGCTCCAACTTCGTCTACGGCTCCACCAAGGCCGGCCTGGATGGCTTCTACCGCATGCTGAACGAGGCCCTGCGTGGCACCGGCGTGCGCGTGCTGACCGTCCGCCCGGGCCAGGTGCGCACCAACATGACCAAGGACCTGGAGGACGCGCCGCTGACCGTGGACAAGGAAGACGTGGCTAAGGCCATCGCCAAGGCCGTGGATAACCGCAAGTCCCTGATCTGGGTGCACCCCCTGTTCCGCCCGATCATGCTGATCCTGAAGCACCTGCCGCTGCCGATCCTGCGCAAGCTGCCTCTGTAGCAGCCCCAACTCAGCGCAAAAGCGCCGCCCGCCTCTCGGCGCGCGGCGCTTCTTCAATCTGGGGCAGTTCTCCCGCCCCACCGGTAGGCGCTAGTTCTTCGGCGCTCCCGGGTGCGCGGAATCCTTCGCATCCAACTTCAAAAACGCCGAGGCCACCATCAGAACAACCGCGGCGAAAGCCGCCACCAAGAACGCCACGTGGATGCCCTGGCCCACCACCTGCGCTTCGGCCAGCGCAGGATCCGTGGCACCCAAGCTCGCCAACTCCTCCACATTGCTAGAGGCGTATCGCGCGGAAGCGAAGGTCATCACAGCCACGAAAATCGCTGTGCCCGCACCGCCGGCAACCTGCTGGAGAGTATTCAGAATCGCCTGCGCGTGGGAAGCCAAAGAGTCCGGAACGGCCGCCAGAGCGTTGGACATAAGGGGCGTCATCATCAAAGCAATGCCCAAGTTCAACACGACCGTAACAAGCATGAGCTGCACAAACGCCGGCCACGTGCCGGAACCAACCCAAGAAAACAGGTGCTCCGTCTGCTCCAGGGCGGCAAAGCCCATCATGCCGATAGTGATCAAGATGCTGCCCGGGATGATCAGCGGGCGGGTACCGCGCGCGTCATAGGCACGGCCAACCGCGGGCCCCAGCAGGCCCATGACCAGGCCGCCGGGCAAGGAAACCATGCCGGTCTTCAGCTCCGACAGGCCCGCAACGTTCTGCGCGTACAGCGGCATCAGAATGATGAAGCCGAAGAGCATGGAGAACGTAAACAGCAGCAACCCCAGCGAGAGGTTGTACTCGCGCACGCGCAACGGCTGCAGGTTCAGCAGCGGGGTGGCGTTCGGCTTAGAGCTGCGCTCCAGGGAACGCTGGCGCAGGAAGAACACCACCAGGATCGCCGCGCCCGCAGCCAGGATGATCAGGCGCTGCACCGGCACGCCATCGGCCAGCTCCGACAGGCCGGCCAGGCCGTACACCAGGCCCGCAAAGCCGAACGCGGAGAGGAAGACGGAGAGCACGTCCAGGGAAGGGCGGCTCGGCTCCTCGAAGTTCTTAACCAGGAACAGGCCCGCGACCAGGGCAATCAGCACCAGCGGGGCGACGAGAATAAAGATCCAGCGCCAGCCCAGAGCCTCCAGCACCACGCCAGAGAAAGTCGGACCCAGCGCCGGAGCCACCGCAATAACCACCGAGACCAGGCCGAACACCGCGCCGCGGCGGTTAATGGGGACCAGCCGGATGATGGTGGTCATCAGCATCGGGATCACCAGCGCCGTGCCGCTAGCCTGCACCACGCGCGCCAGCAGCAGGATCGGGAACGTCGGCGCCGCGGCCGCGAGCACCGTGCCGACCAGGAAGGTCGTCAGCGCCGTCGCGTAAATCGAGCGCAGGCGGAAGCGCTGCATGATGTAGCCGGTCATCGGAATGACCACGGCCATCGTGAGCATGAATGCTGTGGTCAGCCATTGCGCTGCATCGGCGGTGACGCCAAACTCTCCCATCAAAACGGGCAAAGCCACGGCCAAGGTGGTCTCGTTGAGAATCACCACGAAAGCCGCGGCGACAAGCACGCCGATCAGGAGCTTGGCGCCGGGCGCGGGCTCGCCGGGAGGGACGGAGTGCTCCGCGCGGTCGGAGTTGGTGGCGTCAGAAATAGATTCTTCAGACAAAAGTATCCCTCCACGATGTAAAAGGCGGGCACATCGGTGCACCCGCGAACCTTGGATACTTTACACCAGGTTTGCTGGTCGCAGAGGGTTAGCGGGTTAGCGCTCCAGCTCGCCCTGAGCCTCGCCAGTGCCATCGCCGTTGCCCTCGCCCTGCTCGAGGGCGTTCGCGCCGTTCGCACCGTTCTCGGCGTTCAGCTGGGCGCGGATTTCCTCCAGGCGGGAGCTGGCGCGCATGTCGTTACCAGCGGATTCAATCTCCGTCATGCGGCCCTGCACGGAGTTCTCGACGAGCTCCTGGCTGCCGAGCGCCTGGGCGTAGCGCTGCTCGATCTTCTCGCGCACGCTGTCCAGGGTCGGCACGTCATCGTTTTGCACCAGGCCATCCATCTGCTGCATGGAGTTCGCGGTGGCCTCCTGCATCTTGGCCTGATCCACCTGGGAACGCAGCTGGTTGATCTGCGCCATCTGATCCTCGAGGCGGGCGGCGGACTGCTGCTGTTGCTGCTGCGCCTGGCGGGCGGCCTCTTCCGCGCCGGAGTACAGCTGCTTGGTCTCCTCAAGCTGCTGCTCAACCGTGACCAGCTGAGATGCGAACAGCTCTGCCGTCTGGTTCAGCTCGTTGGCCTTTGCCTGGTCGCCGTCGGCCGCGGCCTTATCGGCTTGTTGAATGGCGGTGCGGGCGTTTCCCGCGAGCTTCTCCGCATCCTGCTGCAGGCGATTCATCTTCATTTCCAGCTGGTTACGGTTACCGATCACGCGGGCTGCGCTTTCGGAAATCTGCTGGTGCTGCTTGCGGGCCGCTTCCGTGGCCTGCTGGATCTGCACATGGGGATCCGCGTTCTCCTCGATCTTGGTGTCGAGGGACTGCATCAAGTATTTCCAGCCCTTAGAAAATGGATTCGCCATGGGGAAACTCCTGTGTCGGTATGTAGTCGGTACTTATTCGAGATGTAGTTGTTTGCTTAAGTTAACTGCATCCCAGCGTACTGACTTTCCGCGTGGCGCACGGGGCGAAAGCGGGAGCGGGGCTCCGCGCGGGGCACGAGGTGCCCGCGTGAGGCCGGTCGAGCTGTTAGCGCGCCGCTAGAGCGGGTACAGGTGAACCACCGGGGCATTCATATCCCGCCCGGTCAAGTGCATCAAGTCCAGCTTCACCTGTTTCAGGGAGACGACCTCCATCACCGGGTCCGGGATCGGCGCCTCGCTGGGCACTAGACCCAGCTGGTGCAGCACATCCCCAGCACCAGCGGAAATGTCCACCTTCACCGGCACCGTGGAGATCTCGGCCAGCGCGGGCACGGCCTCCAGGGACGTAGCCTCCACCACGACGGGGCCTTCGATCACGTAGGTCTCCACATCCGGGCCGGTCTGCATCAGCCCGTCGCCCCACTGTCCGGGCAGCTTGATCTGCAGGTTCTTGATCTCCAGCCGGTCGCCGGTGATGCGCAGCAGGTCGCGGCCGCCCTGCTCCGTACCCACGGAGTCCACGCCGACGCGCACGTTCCCCTTGAAGGTCACGTTATCTGCGGTGACCTGGCCGACGTCGCCCACGCGCGCTGGCTGCGCCACGCTGTACGGGGCATTCGCATTCAGGATGCCCACGCCGGTCGCGATCCCCACCGCCACCAGCAGGGCCGCCACGGTCGCGGAGTATCCGCCGTCGGAGCCCCTGTCGGAACGTGGCTCGCCCTCGGTATCGGCTTCGCTCTCGGCATCCTCGGCCTCAGTCTCGCCGCCGGCGCCGCCCCCGGAGCTCTTGCTCCGGGTCTTCTTCGGCTTGCGCTCCCCCGACTCCCACGCCAGGGCAAACGCCCCGCCGAAAATTCCCAACAGCGAGCCCAACAGGAACCCGCCGATATTGGAGGCCGGAAGCGCCACCAGCGATACCAAAATGGCGAAAACCCCCAGGTAGGGAGCCGTGGCAGGCTTCAGCCAAATCCCCAGTGCGAACATGATCTGCGCCGCGCCCAGGAAGAGCGTGGAAACCCCCGACAGCGTGGAGATCATCACCAGAAGGTCGGAAATGCGCAGCGTCAGATACGCGGGCGTCATAATCACAACACCCGAAAGCAGCACCAACAGCCCCGGCACGAACGGTCGGTTGCGGCGCCACTCGGCGAAGCGCGCTAACCGCCCTTTAGCAGGCATTCTCGGTTCCTCGGCGCACGCTCGCCTCCACTCCGGAAACGTTCAGCTGCTTCGCCCCAACCGACGTGGCAATGATCTTCTCCGCCACAATCTGCACGTCCTTCGAGTGCAGACCCCAGGCATCGTCCGGCGCTTCGGGGTTGACCTGGCTGGCGTCAATACCAAGGTTGGGGTCGGCCATCCGCAGGCTGCCCTTAATGTCGGTGGAGCCCACGATCAGATCGTCCGCATCAACGCTGTTCTGTCCGTTGGCGCGCAGCGAAAGGGTGGCCTCGCCAACGGCGGGAAGGTCCGGCACGGTTGTGGAAAGGCACAGGTCAGAAGCCTTCGCCTGCTTAATCTTCACGCGCGCTACGGGCAGGTGATCATCGCCCTTCGCATCGTTATCCATGAACAGGGAGAAATCCTGCCCGGACAGGCCGCCGATCGTCACGGTGAAGAAAGAGCCGGAAAGCGCCAAGTTCGCAGAGATTCCGCCCTTCGCCACGGCCATTCCGGTGCCAGCAAAGCCGACCAGCCCGGCGGTCAGCGCAACTGCGGCCTTCTTGCCGTTGATCCGTCCCATTTCGTGCCTCCTGTTGTAAAGCCCTTACGCATTATCCCCGCAGTGGCACCGTTGCGCGAATCGCCGTTCTTTTTATTGACGCCCTCTAGGCCGCGTCCGCCCGCGCCTCAGCGCAGGCCGTGCGAATCCGCGCTGCGCACGCGGGACCTGCGTAGCCTGGGGAGCATGGACGTTGCATGCTACTCAGCCCCCGGCGCCGGCAAGGCGCTGGAAAAATCCACCATTTCCCGGCGCGACCTGCGCCCCAACGACTGCCTCATCAAGATCCGCTGGGCGGGCATCTGCCACTCGGACATCCACACCGTGAACGGCGATTGGCCGCACGATAACTTCCCCATGACCCCCGGCCACGAGATCATCGGCGAGGTCACCGAGGTAGGCGCGGAGGTGCAGAACTTCCGCCCCGGCGATGTGGTCGGCATCGGCTGCCTGGTGGATAGCTGCCTAGATTGCGATGCCTGCCGCGAAGGCGACGAAAACTACTGCGAGAGCGGCTCGACCGGCACGTACAACGCGCCCGACCGCCTCGACGGCACGATCACGCAGGGCGGTTACTCCACCCACATCGTGTGTCGCGAGGAGTTCCTGGTCCGCATCCCGAAGGCCTTCGCCGACTTGGAGTCGGATGCGGCCGCGGCGGCCACTCCCCTGCTGTGTGCTGGAATTACTACGTATTCCCCGCTGAAGCACTGGGACGTGGGCGAAGGTTCCCGCGTGGCGGTCGTCGGCATGGGCGGCCTGGGGCACGTGGCGGTAAAGCTGGCCGCGGCGATGGGCGCGGACGTGACGGTCTTGAGCCACTCGAAGTCCAAGGAGGCCGACGGCCTGGCTTTCGGCGCCAGCCGTTACGTCGCCACCAAGGAGGAGGGCTGGCACAAGCCCTTCAGGGCGAGCTTCGACCTGATCATTAATACGGTCAGCGCCCCGCTGGATCCGGCGCCGTTTATTTCCACCCTGGCGCGTGGCGGAACGATGGTGATGCTGGGGCTGCCGCCGGAGAAAATGCAGATCAGCGCTGGTGCGCTGATCGGTAAGCGCCGTTCCGTGGCGGGCAGTGCTATCGGTGGTATCCGGGAGACTCAGGAGATGATTGATTTCTGCGCCGCCCACGGCATCACCGCGGAGGCGGAGGTCATCCCGGCAGAGGAGATCAACACGGCCTACCAGCGCGTATTGGATTCGGATGTGCGCTACCGTTTCGTCATCGACGTCAACACGTTGTAGCGCGCTCCGGGCGCGCTGAGCGCTTACTGCGCCTCGCCCTGCTCGGCCTCGATCTGCTTGCGAACCTCGTCCATGTCCAGCTCCTTGGCCTTAGCGATCAGCTCGTTAATGGCCTTGCCCGGCAGCAGGCCGGATTCGCGAGCCAGCAGCACGCCATCGCGGAACAGCATCAGCGTCGGGATCGACTGGATCTGCAGGGCTGCGGAAAGCTCCTGGTTAGCTTCGGTATCCACCTTGCCGAACACGGCATCCGGGTTCTCCTCGGAGGCCTGCTCAAAGATGGGGGCGAAGCGCTTGCACGGACCACACCAGTCTGCCCAGAAGTCCAGTACAACGATGCCGTCGCCCTGTACGGTTTCCTGGAAGTTTGCTCCGGTGATTTCAGTGGTCGCCATTTCTTTCCCTTCGGGTTGATTGCTTAGTTCAAAGCTTGTCGCTGCTTTGTCACTGCGCACCGTTTAAAGGGGCGCGTATGTTTTTCCAACATTACGCAACCCACGCTTTATTCCACGTTAGAGTTCTCACTATGTCTATTTATGACGCCAACGCGAATCCGTCTAGCACTTTCAAAATGTACAAGAATCTCGCGAAGAAGCCGTTTGGCAACGGTCTGTTTTCGCTGGCAGTCAGCGCTAAGGCGCCTTACTTCCTGACCGTACAACCGCGCCTGCAGGAGCTGCGACCGGGCTACTGTCAGGTGAAGTCGAAGAAGTGGTGGCTGTTGAACAACCACATCGGCACCTTCCACGCCATCGCGGCCTGCAACGTGGCGGAGTTTGCGATGGGGATGCTGGCTGAGGCGTCCATCCCCAACACGCACCGCTGGCTGCCACAAGGCATGCGCACGAAGTACCTGAAGAAGACGAAGGGCAGCCTGACGGCCACCGCGACGGCGGAACTGCCGGATTTCGAGAAGATCACCAAGGAGTCCGGCGGGCAGACCGTGACGGTGACGATCCACTTCGCCGACGACGAAGGTAAGGAATCCACCTACGCGGAGATCGACATTTGGGTGACCGCCAAGAAGTAGCAGATGCTAGGCGCTGCCGCGTAAATCGCGGCAGGTCAGGCGCCCGCGAGCGTCACCCCGCCCCAGAGCGCGGGAAAGAACACCGCGCAGCAGGCGGCGGTCATCGCCACCACGCCGACGATGCGGCGGGTGGGCAGCGGCCGAGTAAATACCTCCACCATTACCGTGGAAAACGTGGTGAACCCACCGGCCAGGCCCAGACCTACGAGGGGGAATAGGATGTCCTGGGTCGCGGTCGTCGCGCCGGGCGCGCCGGCGCTCACTGGCCCAGTCAGCCCGCCAATGCCCGCCGCGTGCTGTGAGGTGAAGCCAAGGACCAGGCCCAGCAGGGCGGTGCCGAGTAGGTTCACCACCGCCAGACTCCACAGGGGCGCCCAGCCGCGCCGGGACTTCAGGTAAGTATCCAGTCCATAGCGGGCGGCCGCGCCCGTTCCGCCGCCGACCGCGACGGCCAGCAGTTCCACGAAGGTTGCTCCGGTGCTCATCGCGTGCCCCTATCCCCCGGCGCGGCCTCAGGGTCAGCACCGGCGCCGCTGGCTACTTGGGCTGCACTGCCCCCGTGCCGTAGCCGCGCCAGCTCATTCAAATCCCGCCCGAGGCGCAGCCCCATCGCAGCCGCAAGCAGGCCAAGCACCAGCGTGACCAGTCCGTAGGCTCCCCCGATGAGGACGGCGGTAGTTGAGTCGGTGGGGGCGTCAATAGCCGCAGCGAGCGAGCTAAACGACGTGAAACCGCCGAGCAGCCCCGTGCCCCAGAACGCGCGGCGCGGGTGGGCGGAATCCGGGATCATGCCGACCAGAAGGCCCAGCAGGAGTGCTCCCAGGACGTTGACCACCAGCAATGCGATGTCCCCGAGGGAAATTCCTCCGGCGACGTTCAGCGGGGCTGCCGCTCCGGGGACTCGCGTAGGGTCGCCGAGCGCGGGAATCCAGACAGTTAGCGCCCAACGAAAAACCGCCCCCAGCGCGCCGCCGAGGAAGACCAGGGCGACGGGCGGGAGGCGTTTCATGGGTGCAATATTACCCAGGCAACTGGGTTAGGCGGCCAAGCGGCCGGGCGAGTTAGGCCTGCTTAACGGCGGAGATGTCGAAGTTCAGGGTGATCTTCTCGGAGACGAGCACGCCGCCGCCGTCGAGGGCGGTGTTCCACTCCAGGCCGAAGTCGCGGCGGTTGATGCTGGTGGAGCCCTCGAAGCCGACGCGGGTCTGGCCCCACGGGTCCTGCACCTCGCCGGTGAAGTCGAACTCGATGGTGACGGACTTCGTGACGTCCTTGATGGTCAGGTCGCCGGTGACCTTGATGGCGGTCTCGCCGGCGGCGGTGATGTCCGTGGAGGTGAAGGTGATGTGCGGGTACTTCTCCGTCTCGAAGAAGTCGCCGGAGGTCAGGTGGCCGTCGCGGTCAGCGTTGCGGGTGTCCACGCTGTTGACGTCGATCTTGACGTCGATCTTTGCGCCCTCCAGGTTCTCGCCGGAGGTGGCGGTGCCCTCGAAGTCGGTGAACGCGCCGCGAACCTTGGTGACCATGGCGTGGCGGGCGACGAAGCCGATCTCGGAGTGTGCCGCGTCGATCTGGAAGTTGCCGGAGTAGTTGTTGACGTTGGTCATGTTGAGGCTTTCGTTAAGTCTCTGGGTAGATATTTCGGTTGGTGTTCTCGATTGGTGTTTTCCGTTGGCGTTCTCAGCCAGTGTGGTGCGCTCTATGCGGCGCTGGCTCCTACCCTACACACTTTTAGTTGATGTATCATCAATATTGACTGATGTGCGATAATGGTGCACATGACACAAGAAAACACCTCTTCTCCGCAAGATGCGGATGCCAACGCGGGAACCCCGTGGCTGAGCAGCCGCGAGCAGCAGGTGTGGCGAGCGTGGCTCAACGCCCACATCCAGATCAATGCCGAGCTGGCGCAGCAGCTGGCAGCGGAAACTTCCCTATCCCTGTCCGACTACGAGGTTCTGGTGCATCTTTCGGAATCGCCGAACCACCAGCAGCGAATCGTCGCGCTGGCGAACATGATGCAGTGGAGCCGTTCGCGCCTATCGCACCAGATCACGCGCATGTCGAAGCGCGGTCTTGTGCGCCGCGAAACTTGTGACGCCGACGGGCGCGGGGCCTTCGTCGTCCTTGAACCCGCAGGTCTCGACGCGATCACTACTGCTGCGCCCGGCCACGTGGCGAAGGTGCGCGGGCTGGTGTTTGACCGGCTGACCGATACGGAAGTTGAGCAGTTCTACTCGATCCTGGCGAAGCTGAACGAACAGCCTTAGGCGCGGCGCGGGGCAGCGCGCGACCCGCCGCCCGCCGCGCGCCCCGCCTCCGGGGGGGCGCGGGGCGCAGAAGCACCAGCACGCGGATGCCCCGCGTGGGATTTAGGGCATAGGGCTGATGTCGCGGGCCATGTCGGAGAACTTGGAGAACTGCAGCTGGTTGGCCACCGTCACCGTGCCAATGGGACCACCACGGTGCTTAGCGAGGATGATGTCCGCCTCGCCCGCACGCTCGTGATCCGGGTTCTGCGAGTCCGGGCGGTTGATCAGCATGACCATGTCGGCATCCTGCTCCAACGAACCAGATTCACGCAGGTCAGAGACACGCGGAAGCGCATCGTCGCCGCGGGACTCCACGCCACGGTTCAGCTGCGAGATCGCAACAACCGGCACGTTGACCTCCTTGGCCAACAGCTTCAGCTGGCGGGAGAACTCAGAGACCTCTTGCTGGCGTGATTCCACTCGCTTGCCGGAGGACATCAGCTGCAGGTAGTCCACCACGATCAGCTGCAGATCCACCTGCTGCTTCAGGCGGCGTGCCTTCGAGCGGATCTCCATCATCGTCAGGTTCGGCGAATCGTCGATGTAGATCGGCGCGTCCTCGATCTCGCCGATGCGCACGGTCAGGCGGTCCCAATCGTCGTCGGTCAGCTTGCCGCCGCGCATGGAAGCCAGGCGCACCTCCGCCTCTGCAGAGAAGATGCGCATCATGACCTCGGACTTGCTCATTTCCAGGCTGAACAGCGCCGACGCTTTGCCGTGCTGGATCGACGCCGAACGCATGAAGTCCAGCGCCAGCGTGGACTTACCCACACCCGGGCGGGCCGCGACAATCACCATCTGGCCGCCGCGCAGGCCATTCGTCAGGTCATCCAAGTCGGCAAAGCCGGTGGGGATACCCATCTCCACGCCATCCTGGCTCTCCAGCTGCTCGATCTCCCCCACAGTGGAGGCCACCAGTTCCGCGAAGACCTCGTAGTCCTCCTTCGCGGCATCGTTGGTGATGGCGAACATCTCCTGCTGCGCGCGGTCCACCACGTTATCCACGTCCGCACCCTCGGTACCCGCATAACCCAGCTGCACAATCGTGGTGCCTGCTTGCACCAGGCGGCGCAGCGTGGCCTTCTCCCGCACGATCGAGGCGTAGTAGCCGACGTTTGCCGAGGTCGGAGTCTTCTGGACGACACTGTGCAGGTAATCAGCGCCGCCGATGAAGCTCAGCACGCCATCGCGGTCCAGGCGGCCACTGACGATGACCGGGTCTACTTCCTTACCCTCGCCGTACAGCTGAAGTATGGCGTCAAAAATAGTCTTATGCTTCGGCACGTAGAAGTCGTCGCCGACGAGGACTTCCACGACATCCGCGATGGCGTCCTTATCCAGCATCATGCCGCCGAGCACGCCCTGCTCGGCCTCCGGGTTCTGCGGCATCTCGCGGACGATCTGCTGAGAGCCGCCGTGACCGCCCTGGCCACCCCGACCCCTCCGACCGCCCTGGAAACCCCCGCCGCGACGACCGGAAGACTCGAAGCCGCCCGCTCCCCCGGCGCCCGAGCCAGCGCCGAAGCCACCTCCCGAGCCGGCGCCGAAGTCGCTGGGACCGCCGAAATCGTCGAAAGGTTCCTCCGGCAGCGGGGCGCCGTCGTCGAAGTTCATGCCTGCATTTTCGCTCATGCCGACCACTTTAATGGCAGCGCGGGACAACCCCTAAGCGGCAATACAGAACAAGTTATCCACAGGCTTTGTGGATATACCTGTGGAGGAAATGTGCATAACCCCCAATCCCCCAGGATGGCTTGTGGATAACTTGTGGATAGCCAACGCTCTCACCTGCACGTTTCCACGTTTGCGCAGGTCAGAGGCGTGTGACTAGTGTGAAAGCTTCTCTTTTCATCGGTGGATAACCTGGGGATAAACAAACCCGCAGGCCAGGCGATCGCGCTCATACAAACCCCCAGGTCGTCCAAATCCTTAAACTATTCACACTTTATTCACCGCCATAACCGCGTTCATGGCTATAAGCCCACACCCTTCATGTTCGGTTTCCTAAGCGGAAGTAAAATATTGGTTTTCCTACACACTGCACGACCTTGGAGTACGGTGTGCCTCATGAATTCCACACCCACCGACCCAACCACCAGCTCCTCCATCTCAACCCTCCCCGCACTCACGGAGGCTACCGCCGAGCGCCCCCTCGACCTCCTCATTGTCGGCGCGGGGCTCTCCGGCATCGACATCGCCTACCACGTAAACAAGAACTTCCCCGGCTGGAACTGGGCCGCCGTGGACTCCAACTACGACGTCGGCGGAACCTGGGCCACCTTCCAATACCCCGGCATCCGCTCGGACTCCGACATGGCCACCTTCTCCCTCCCCTTCAAGAAGTGGCCACACAAGGGCACCCTCGGCTCCGGCAAGCAGATCCGCGACTACTGCCGCGAAGCCGCCCAGGAAATCGGCATGCTCGACCGCCTACAGCTATCCACCTGGGTCGAATCCGTGAACTTCCACACCGACCGCGGCCTGTGGGAAGTCACCATGCGCGTCGGCCGCACCGGCCACGCCAACTCCGAAGGCACCGACGGCTCCGACTCTGCCGCTTCCGCCAACCCCGAGCAGCCGACCATCACCACGTGGACGCGCCGCCTCCACTTCGCCACCGGATACTACCGCCATGCTGAAGGGTTCACGGCGGAGATTGAGGGCGTCAACACCTTCGAAGGCACCGCCCTGCACCCACAGCAATGGCCCCGCGACCTCGACGTGCGCGGCAAGAAGGTCACGGTGATCGGCTCCGGCGCGACAGCAATTACGCTGGTCCCGGCGCTGCACTCTATGGGCGCGGAGGTGACGATGCTGCAGCGCACCCCCACCTACATCGCGCCGCTGCCGGAGACAGACACGATCAGCTCCCTCGTCGGCCTGGGCTTAAGCACCGAGCCCGGCAAATTCGGCCACCGCCTGGCGCGCACCCTGCACATCGGCCGCGACATGGCGCAATACCACCTCTGCCAAACCTTCCCCAGCATCGCGAAGCTGGTGTTCCGCGGCTGGAACCGCCTTTACCTGCCCGCCGACGAGGTCCGCCGCAACTTCACTCCCCCATACGGCCCGTGGGACCAGCGCGTCTGCAAGTCCCCCGGCGGCGATTTCTTCAAGGCCGTGCGCGGCGGGGCGAAGGTCGTCACCGACCACATCGAGCGCGTCGACGCCGGCGGGGTGCGGTTGCGCTCCGGCGGGTACATCGAGGCTGATGTCTTGGTGATCGCCACGGGACTACAACTTCTTGCTTTTGGTGACGCCAACTTCTCAGTCGATGGCGCCCCAGTACCCACCGAATCTCTGGTGGCTTATCGTGCCATGATGGCTAATCGACTGCCGAACTTCTCCTACACCATCGGGTATTTGAACCAGTCGTGGACTTTGCGGGCGGACATGACCTCGCGGTACTTGGTGCAGCTATGGAAGGACATGGACTCGCGAGGCGAGCAGTGGGCGTGCCCGGTTCTACCCGCCGGCGAGCCCGCTGACCTGCCGCTTCTGGAGATGTCCAGCGGTTATATCCAGCGCAGCGTGGGGACTCTGCCGCGCCAGGCCGCTGGGGATCCGTGGCGGATGGAGCACGACTACATCAAGGAGCGCCGCACCTACACCAGCGCGGACAATACCCACGACATGGCCTTCGGCACGGATGCGCTGGAGGCGGCGGCGCCGCTGGCCGCCGGTGAGGGCGGCGGAGGCGCCGCCAAGCTGCGGGTTTAACAGCTGCGCCGGGTGATCCCAGCCGGGCGGCCAGGGGGTGATCCCGGCCCGGCGGCCAGGGGGTGCCGGGGTGCTGGTGACTACGGCGGCTGGTGGGCTAGCCGTGGAGGGTTAGGCCCCAGTGCCGCATCGCGCTGGCGATTTCCATTCCGCCGCCGAGGGTTTTGTTGTAGTCGCTGACCCGCGAGACCACGCCAAGCGCCCATACCCCACTTCTGTCCACGGCAAAGATGGCGCCGCCGGAATCTCCGCGATCCATGATGTTTCTAAAGTAGAACTGGCCTGCCTTGTCCACACTGACGAACACTCCGCAGGAGTACCCGGTGGTGGCACCGAGGCGGCAAATCTCCATGTTGCGGCGCTCGGCCTCCTGCGGCGTGATCCAGCCCTTGAGCTTGGTATTCATAGGCAGTGCGGAATCGACGTATTGCCTGACATTTGGGTAGAGCTCGATCAATCCAATGTCTGCACCAACGATGCCCTGGCCATGACGCTCCACGTAGGATTCCACCATCTCCCCCACCCGGAGAGTATTGCCACGTGAATCGCGGATGTCGAACTTATCCCCCTTGTTTCCGCAGTGACCTGCGGTAACAATGAATACCCGGTTGTCGCGGGAGGCGATGAATCCCGTCGAGCACGAGGAGCCATTCGTCCGGTTCAGAATCATTCCGCCGGGGACGACCTTGCCCGGCGCTTCCAGGAATTGCCAGTCCACCTTGTTGTGGTAGGTAATTCCCAGGTTGTCGTCGCGGCCGGCCCGGCCGGCGCCATCGTTGTCCGGGTCCAGGCGGTTCGGGTCTACCTCCGTTTGTTGCGAGCGGTTTCTGGAGGAATCGACGCGGAAGTTCTCCTGCGGGAAATCGAAGTTATCCACCTTTGTGGTGGATCCGTCGGTTTCGCAGTCGAAGTGGAAGGCGCCGGAATAGTCGTCGTTGTACAGCGAGCCCTTGAGTGGACCGTCGAAGTCGTCGTCGGACAGGTGTGTCTCGGAAACGTCCGTTGCGTGCACGAAAAGCTTATCGTGCGGAATGTTGTTCTTGTTGAGATCCTTCTCAACGGCCTTCTGGCAGGCCTCCGCGACATCGTAGACGCTGAGGGCTTTGGAGTCCGAGGAGCCGTCCGCCCCGCCGGAGTCTGAAGAGCTAGGGGAAATGGAGACGCCCGAATTGGAACATCCGGCGAGCGCGAGGATGGAGACTAATGCCAAGCTGCGAACCAGCTGAGTTTTCTTCACAGAGCTATCCTGGCACATTCGGCTGGCTAAGCAAGTGGAATTCGGCAGCTCAGGTGGCGAAATTTCGGCGCCCGGGGTGCTGGTGGCTCGGCACCCCGGGCCCCTGTTCCCCGACCCCGGGCCCTGCTCCGGCCCTCGGCTGCCAGTTCCGGCGGCCCGGGGCCATAAATTCTGAGCCCTGCCCCCCTGTTCCGGCCCTCGGCTCCCAGTTCCGGCGGCCTAAAGCCATAGTTTCTGCGCCCTGCAGCTGGAAAATGTCGTTAGAACGGGAATCCGGGGCGGTTGCGTCCCTTAGTGTGGTGTAACGCTTGCTGATGGTGGGTCCCGGAAAGTAGTGGGCGGCCACCGCCAGTTAGCCTTTCGACTCAACTACCACATCTCACCGAAAGGCCTATGACGAT
>NZ_JAKRMT010000019.1:0-34570 GCF_022346045.1 Corynebacterium sp. ACRQJ
GTGGTCGGATGGATGAAAGTTTTTCTGGCGTCGTCAGTTTGTCGTCAAATTTCTAGTTTTCGTGGTGTTTGGGCTGGTCATGGTGGGTGGCCACGCGGGGTTCGAGTCCCTGATAGCCCACATTTCAACCCTCGTTCGCTTGGAATCTTATCCAACGGGCGAGGGTTTTGCTTTGACTTCATCGGCTTCAACGGCCGCGCCCTGTTGTCGCCTCTGCGTTATATACTTCAGATACACCGTTCGCACACAACGATTGGAGAGATCATGGCCACGCCATTAACTCCGCGCACCCATACCAGCGCCGAGCTGCGTGCTGAACGTACCAAGGTTGTGAAGCAGATGGGTCCCCTCGGCGTGGATGGCCTACGTCGCCTTCGCGCAGCAGATGCGCTCGACGTCAAAGAGGCTGACCTTTTAGATCGCTACGAGTCCCTCACTTGGCTGATTGAAGGCTAATCACATTGGATCGCGCGACTTTCGAGGAACAAGCCACGGAGTTCGCGCAAGAAATCGCTACTCTCCTCGACGTGACCCTCGTAGGGGAGATCACGGCTAATACTTTCGAGATCAACGAGGAAAAACTCAGGGCGGTAATCAAACGTTCGAAGCAGCTTGAGATTGGCCGCTCAAACAGTAAGAAGCTGCAGTTAGCCTGCGAATTTCGCCTATGCACTAATTCAACAAAGAAACATCTGGCGATAGAGTCAAGCACCTTCAAAGTTCAGTACCAGTCTGGCCAAAAGTATCGCCCGGTAGTTCGCTTCGAGTACGACAGAAATTCTCGTAACAAGCCTGCCAGCCACTTCCAGTTTCATTCCGACTCAGTCCCCCTTGGCCTCTTACTTGCTAGAGCAGGAAGGTATGATGCCGCGGCTCAACAGCAAGATATTCATTATCCGATGGGAGATGAGCGTTTTCGCGTCTGCTTTGAAGATGTGATTGAGCTTCTTGCCAACGAATTCAATGCGCCGACGCATGACGGTTGGCAACAGCACATAGCACGAGGCAGAAACCGATACCTGTCAAAACAGGCGGAGACCGTGAACCGCAAGAACCCGGACCTTGCCATCAAGCTCTTGGAACAGCAAGGGTACAAAGTGAAGCCACCTGCCCGGTATCCGCTATGGAAACGGTTAAAGAGCCGAATGTCCCAAATCTTCCACTTTCGAGATTCTGGGCAACTTGACGATTCCGTCAAAAGCCCCTGACCAGCACAAACAGAATGGTTATAAAAGTAGAGTGGAAGATTTGGGACATTTGCCTTCTTTTGCCAGGCAGTCGTCGGCCGCTGCGGGGTAGTTTCCGCCGGAATCGACCCGCTCGCGCCGTTTCTCTCTCCCTCCCCACCCAACCGGAATATGTACTCCTCCCCCAACGGGAATATTCGCCCTGTCAGCGCGGTTGTCGTTAGTTAAGAACGCAAGCGCACCGACAACGTAAGTCACTCAGCGCCGAAAGCAGTGCAGGCCCGCAAACCCCAAACAGGAGGCATCAACCCCACCATGACGGACACGACGGCGAACGGAAGCTCCCAGGCGAACGGCAGCACCCCGGCAAGCGGAAACTCCCCGGCCAGCAAGGCAAACTCAGTGCACGCCGAAACCCCAGCGCACGGTGAAACCCCGGCCCACTCCCTCGCCCCGCTGAGCCTCCTCGACTTCGCCACCGTCTTCAAGGGCGAACGCCCCGCGGACGCCTTCGACCGTTCCGTCCAGTGGGCCCAGCAGGCCGAAAAGCTCGGATTCGAGCGCATCTGGTACTCCGAGCACCACAACATGAAGTCCATCGCCAGCTCCGCCCCCGCGGTCCTCATCGCTCACATCGCGGCGAAGACTTCCACTATCAACCTGGGCGCGGGTGGCGTCATGCTCCCGAACCACGCCCCGCTGGTCATCGCCGAGCAGTTCGGCACTCTCGCGGAGCTGTATCCGGGCCGCATTGACCTGGGCCTCGGCCGCGCGCCCGGCACCGACCAGATGACCTTGCGCGCCCTGCGCCGCGAGCCGTCCGCCGCGGAGACCTTCCCGCAGGATGTTGCCGAGCTCTACGGCTACCTCAACGGCCCGTCGAAGATCCCCGGCGTGGAGGCCGTGCCAGGCATGGGCACCAAGGTGCCTCTGTACATCCTCGGCTCCTCTCTGTTCGGCGCGCAGCTGGCCGCGCACCTGGGCCTGCCGTACAGCTTCGCCAGCCACTTCGCCCCCGCCGCCCTCACTCAGGCAGTGCAGGTGTACCGCGATAACTACAAGCCCTCGGAGCGCCACCCGGAGCCCTACGTCATCGCCGCGGTCAACGTCACCGCCGCAGACACACAGGAGGAAGCCGAAGAGCAGTTCCGCCAGGTCTGCCGCACCCGCGTTCGCGTCATGGCCGGCCGCGGCCGCAGCCTCACGGAGGAGGAGCTGGACATGCTCATCGATTCCCCTGCCGGCCAGCAAATCCTGGATATGTTGCGTTACTCCGCTGTCGGCACGGGCGATGTTGTCCGCCGTTACCTGGAGGAGTTCCGCACGCACGCTCAAGCCGACGAGCTCATGGTGTCTCTGCAGTCGCCGTCGACGGCCGAGTCGCTGCGGTCGATGGAGATTCTTGCGGACGCCGCCTCACTCTCCCCCGCCCAGCCCTAACCACTAGGCCATCAGACCTGCTCCCCTATCGCAGCACGCTAGCGCTGCGTTTCGCGCGGCTCCGGCCGCCCGTCGGCCGCGCCCGCGCCGAACACCCACCGGATGATCTGCGGCGCGTAAGCGCCCACCACCAGCATGGCGATCATGCGCATCACTTGAATGACAGTGACGATCGGCTGGCTGCCAGCGTCGTGTGCAAATGCCAAAACTGCGTAGATACCGCCCGGCACGGTGGCGAGGTAGGCGTCCAGAACCTTAAAGTCCCACAGGCCCGCGATGGCGAAGGCAGTGCCGATCGAGCTGGCGATCATCAGGGCAATCACGCCCAGGATCACTGGCAGGGCCTTCACGAATTGTCGCAGCGCGCCCTTCGTGAGGGTGCCGCCGGCCTGCACACCGATGAGTGCGTAGGACAGCTTTTCCAGCAACCCGTTCGGCGCGATGAACTCGTGCGGCACGTTGAACACCATCACGCCGATCATGGCGAACGCGATACTCAGCAGCAGGTACGGCGAGCTGATGCTGAACCACCGCGCCGTCGCCCGCGTAAACGCCCACACGGCCAGCCCCACGACCACCGCGCCTACCACGCCCTGCCAGTTCGTCTGCAGGCCGTCAAGGAGGCTTTCTTTTCCTGTTGACGCCCCCTCGGCCGCATCTGCCTCGTCGCCCTCAACGCGGCCGAGCAGTGTGACCAGCCCGGGAAGTGTGAGGACGATGATGGATACGCGCAGGTACTGGGTGAGGGTGACAAAGCGCGTGTCCGCATTGAGCTCTCGGGAGAGCATCACCATCGCGCTGGCGCCGCCAGCGAGCGTGGCCAGCACCGACGTGGCCGGACCGACCCGGTGGATGCGCACCAGCAGCCAGGAGGCCAGCAGGCACACCGCCAGCGTGACGATCAACGACATGGCCGTCGGCCCGGCATAAGAGACGATGGTGCCGAAATCGATGGTAGTCAGGGGCGAGGAACACAAAAGGGCGATGATCACCTGGGAGGGGATCATCGCCTTTTTAGGCGGGCTGACCTGGCGGTCGCTGAAGATGGCGTAGACGCCGAAGACGATCAGGAAGGAAAAGATCCAGGCGGCGGGGACTCCCGCCGCTTCGCAGGCGAAGCCTGCGGCGATCGACAGAACGGTCAGCAGAGCCAGAGTGGCCAGCTTCGCAGGGCTGGGTAGTGTGAACCCGCCCGGCCTGGCGCTGCGTATGGTTTCGCCAGGCAGTGAGTCTGAGTCGGGCAATGCTACCCGCTTAGCGGGTTGCGGCCAGCAGGCGCTGGATTTCCTTGATCTGCTTCTTTTCCTTGCGCTTGGAACCAACGGCCAGGGCGGTAAGCAGTACAACACCGGCGACTACGCCGCCGATGACCATCTGCACCTTCGGCTCCTTGAGGGTGTTCACGGCCTGGCCGCGAGCGTCATCCGCCAGGTTCTTCGGATCCGCACGGACGGACAGCTCCTCCAGCGTCCGTCCCAGCTGGTTGCGGGTGCGTTCAATGTCGCGCTGGATGGCATCGATGCTACGGGCCACGGAAGTTTCTCCCTTATTCGAACGTTTAAGTGCTACCTGAACATTGTAAATGATCGCACCCTCCGGCGCTTTCGCTAGGGTGGAATGCATGACTGATAACAGCAACACCACCGCAAACCAGCCCATCCGACTTGAGGTCGGAGACAAGGCTCCGGAGTTCAACCTGCCCAGCGATTCCGGCAAGGACGTAAGCCTGGCGGACTACGCGGGCCGCAAGGTCATCGTGTACTTCTACCCCAAGGCCGATACTCCCGGCTGCACCACCGAGGCCTGCGATTTCCGCGATTCCCTCACCGAGCTCAACGGTCAGGGCGTGGACGTGGTCGGTATCTCTCCCGACAAGGTGGAGGCTCTGGAGAAGTTCCGCGATAAGTACGAACTGACCTTCCCCCTTCTTTCGGACGCCGACAAGTCCGTCATGGAGAGCTATGGCGCATTTGGGGAGAAGAAGAACTACGGGAGGGTCGTCCAGGGCGTGATCCGCTCCACGTTCGTTATTGACGAGGAAGGCAAGATCGCCGTGGCGAAGTACAACGTGAAGGCCACTGGCCACGTCGCACGCATCGCCAAGGAGCTGTAGTGCCCGCGCGTGCGCATGCACACGCCGCACAGCACACAGCCCCGCGACACAGGCGGGCTGTGCTGCGGGGCTGAAGAATTTTGTGCGCCTGGGGAGACTTGAACTCCCACGTCATAAGACACTGGAACCTAAATCCAGCGCGTCTGCCAATTCCGCCACAGGCGCAAAAAGAACGCGGACAACCGCGTTTCCCCCTTCATGCTAGCAAGCGATCCGGCGTGAAAAGAAATTAGGCGGAACAGGCAGTACAGGTAGAATGTTGCAGTGTGAACGAACACTCAGACAATGACGGCAAGGCACCCGCCCACCCGTTTCCGCTGCGCGTTCGCATCATCCAAATCATCTTCCTCATCCTGGCGGTCATCGCCACCCTCCTGCTGGCGTGGTGGCAGTGGGATCGCTGGCAGTCCAACGGCGGTAGCTTCCAGAACTTGGGCTACGCCATCCAGTGGCCGATCTTCGGCATCTTCTTCGTTGTGGCGTACCGCAAGTACATCCAGTACGAAAAGGAGCGCCTACTGGGAGACGAAGCCCCGGCCGCTCCCACCCAGCCGACTGATGAAATCACCGAGGTTCCGGAAGACTTCCTGCGGGCCGGAGAGCAGGCTGGAGAGACTGGAGAGACTGAGGATATTTGGGTAGATGATAGGCGCGAGCGGGCGCGGATGAGGGCGTCCAAAGATAAAGAGCGCGAGAACAACGACCAGAAAGGGCACTAAGCAATGACCAACGAGCAGACCCCTGCGATCCACCCGGAGCGCCGGGCGCGTGTGGCGAAGTCGCTGAAGTTTTACTCCGTGGCGGCGGTGGTGACCGGTATTTGGCTGCTGATTCTGCTGGTGGAGATGATTGTTAAGTATCTGATCCTGGGCAGCGAGAACGCGCCGGAGTGGTTTAGCTACATCGGCCCGGCGCACGGCTTGGTGTTTATGGTGTACGTGATTTCCTGCCTGGATCTGGGCACGAAGGCGCGGTGGGAGCCGTCGAAGTGGGTGACCACGATGCTGGCGGGTGTGGTGCCTTTCTTGAGCTTCGTGGTGGAGAAGAAGCGCCGCGACGAGGTTAAGGCCGCCTTCCAGCTGGACTAGCGTCGCGGCTACTCGACCAGCGAGGTCTCCACGGCGACTGCGTCGATCTCCTCGTCGGTCGGCACGGGCGCGCCCATCGCGTGCGGCTCGACCTCCGGCTTCTCCCACTTAGACTGCAGGCAGGCCAGGATCGCTACGGCCGCCGCGCGCGTGGAGACCTGCAGGGTTGAAAGGTCCGGCAGGAAGCCCGGGTTGTGGTTGGTGGGGATGTCGATGTCCAACCGCCCGGCGGATTCGGCGCGCTGCCACTGGCGGCGCGGGGTAATGCCGATGGTCCAGAGCATGTAGGGGCAGCCGAAGGACTTCGGGATCACGGAGAAGTCCTCGGAGGCGGTCCAGGGCTCCATCTCTAGGGAGTCCTCGCCGAAGGTGTGATCGAAGTGGGGGCGGACAACGTCGTAGACCTCCGGGGCGTTGTCGGTAGCGCCCAGCAAACCAACGAACTTGAAGTCCGGCTCGCGATCGGCGCCCGCGGCCAACGCCTCGGCGCGTACCACGCGCTTGATGGCATCCACGCACTTCTGGCGCAGTTCTTCGTCGTAGAAGCGGCAGGATAGGGAGATCTTCGCGGAGTCCGGGATCACGTTGTTCGCCTTGCCGGCCTCCACCGAGGCGACGGTAATCACCGCGAATTTATTCGGCGGGACTTCGCGGGAGACGATCGTCTGCAGCTTCATCACCGTCGAGGCCGCCAGCACCACCGGGTCTACAGAACGGTGCGGCATGGAGGCGTGCGCGCCGCGGCCGTGGAGGGTGATTTCAATGGTGGTGGAAGACGTCATCACCGGGCCGGGCGCGGAGTACACCTGGCCCGCCGGGCCGGCGACGATGTGTTGCGCCAGGCAGACGTCGGGGCGGGGGATGATGCCGCCCAAACCGTCGGAGACCATTTTGTGCGCGCCGATGGACGCCTCTTCGGCCGGCTGGAACAGTGCCACCACCGTGCCGGTCCAGCGGGCGCGCTCTTCGGTCAGGATGCGCATGGCTCCCAGCAGGCTGGTGGTGTGCTGGTCGTGGCCGCAGGCGTGCATCGTTGCCACACGCTCACCGGATGCGTTGAGCTGCGAGTAGGTAGAGGCGTAGTCCACGCCGGTTTTCTCCGCGACGGGCAGGCCGTCGAAGTCGGCGCGCATCAGCACTGTCGGCCCGTCGCCGTTTTCCAACACGGCGGTGATGCCATAACCGCCGATGTTCGTGGTGACTTCCCAGTCCGGGAAGTTCTCCAGCTCCTTGGCGATCCGCTGCGCGGTGACTTCCTCCGCCCCCGAGAGTTCGGGGTGCTGGTGGAAGAACTTGTACACGTCCTCCATCCAGCTGAGGTCGGCCTGCGATCCGGCCACGATGCCGCTGGGGCTTGTGGGGCTAAAAGTGGCCTGGTCGCTGTCTGTGCCGGGGGCGGTCACGCGGGGGATCCTTTCTGCTACATGCTCTTGATCTTTGGTGTTTGTAACGAGTCCCATCATACGTGGGTTGCACGCACCCGGCGCCAAGGCCTGCGGCGCACTGGCCCGCGGCTTCTTCGGCCTCTTGTGGGGCTTTAGTCCGCCAGTTGCGCCAGGATCTCCACCAGCTGGCGCAGGGCCTTGCCACGGTGGGAAACGGCATCCTTCTGCTCCGCCGTCAGCTCGCCTGCGGACTTGCCTGCCAGCTGTTCTTCCTGGCCTTCCGGTAGCTCGTCAGGGGCGAACAGGGGGTCATAGCCGAAGCCACCCTCGCCCTGCTCGGCGCGCAGTACTCGGCCATACCAGCGCCCTTCCACTGCATACTCGGTCTCCATGCCGCGCTCCGCCGCCACTTCGGCGGGCAGCTGCAGCACGCAGGAGGATACGAAGTGCGCCCCGCGTCGCTCGTCCGGCACGTCACCCATCTGCGCCAGCAACAGGTCGTTGTTGACCTTGTCGTCGCCGTGGCCGCCGGACCACCGGGCGCTCAGTACACCCGGCATGCCGTTCAGCGCGTCGACGGCCAGCCCGGAATCATCGGCGATCGTCGGCAGGCCGGTGTGGCGCACGCCGTCGTTGGTCTTAATCCGCGCGTTGTCCACGAACGTCGCGCCGGTCTCCGGGGTCTCCGGGTATTCCGGCACGTCCCCCAGTCCGACGAGCTCGATGCCGGTCACGTTCGCCGCTTCGAGCATGCGGTTTAGCTCCGCCAGCTTCTTCTTGTTCCTTGATGCCACCAGTACCCGCACGGTGCTACTCCCCTTCTCTTGTCGCGTTTGCTTCTGCTGCTCTAGAGTTCCTGCGCCAGCGCTGCCCGCTGTGCCTCAATGAGCTCACGCAGGCCGCCCTCGGCCAGGTCCATCAGGGTGTTCAGTTCCTCGCGAGTGAACTCCGCGTTCTCGCCGGTGCCCTGGATTTCCACGAAGCGCCCCTCGGCCGTCATCGCCACGTTCATGTCCACATCCGCCCGCGAGTCTTCTTCATACGGCAGGTCGAGGCACGGCACTCCGTCGATGATGCCCACGGATACTGCGGCGACGGGTGCTCGTAGCGGTTGCCCTGGTACGACGCCCCTAGCTTGCAGCACGGCCAGCGCATCAGCCAGGGCCACGTAGGCGCCGGTGATGGCTGCGGTGCGAGTGCCACCGTCGGCCTGCAGAACGTCGCAGTCGATGTTGACGGTGTTCTCCCCCAGTTCCTTCAGGTCCACGGCGGCGCGCAGCGCGCGGCCGACGAGGCGGGAGATCTCCTGGGTACGTCCCTTGACCTTGCCCTTCATGGATTCGCGCGGCATGCGCTCGTGGGTGGAGGCCGGCAGCATCGCGTACTCGGCGGTCAGCCACCCTTCGCCGGAATCCTTCTTGAAGCGCGGCACGCCTTCTTCCACACTGGCGGTGCACATGACTCGGGTGTTACCGAATTCCACCAGTACGCTGCCTGCGGGGTTGCTGGTGAATCCGCGGGTGATGCGCACCGGGCGCAGCTCATTGGTGGCGCGCCCGTCAGCGCGGGTGAAGTTGCTGCCTGCGTTGGAGGTGTTTTCTACGTTTGTTTCCGTCATGGGGCTTAAGTTTACTAGTCGCCCCGGACGGGCTACCCGCCGACGGTTATGCGCATGCCGGGGCGGGCGACGAGGATCTCGCCGTCGTAGTGGCGGGCCGCGCCACGGACCGCTGCGTCTGCGTCGCCCCACGGTGGGATGTGGGTGAGAACGAGCTTGCCCACACCCGCTGCCTGTGCTGCACGGCCTGCGTCTTCGCCGGAGATATGCATGCCGCTGGGCTGGCCTTCTGCATTTTCGCCCCAGGTGGCTTCGCAGAGGAATACGTCTGCGCCCGCTGCGATGTGGGCCAGGTTGTCGGTCCAGGCAGTGTCCCCGGAGTACACCAGGGAGTTACCTGCGTTGTCTTCCACGCGCAACAGGTAGGCCTCTGTGGGGTGTACGGCGGTGGCGGCGTAGAGGGTGAATGGGCCGATGGGGTGGGCTGGGTACGTGGTGGCGTCAAAAAGACCCTCGCCTACCTTGTAGACGTTGATGTCGAAGGTGTCGGTGAAGTCGTCGGGGCGCTCGGGTGCGTCGGCTCCGGCGGCGGCGAGGTGGCGGTGGGCGATGGCTGGGCCGAGTAGTAGGTGGCGTTGGGTGGAGGAGGCTGTGGGGTGGAATCGGCGCCAGACGAGGAGTGAGGGGAAGTCTAGGCAGTGGTCGGCGTGCATGTGGCTGAAGGCGACGTGGCAGGCGGAGGGGTCGATGTCTTCGGCGCGTTGCATGGCGCTGAGTACGCCGGGGCCGCAGTCGAGGAGGAGGTCGGGGGTGGCCGTGGTTGTGTCGCGGACGATGTATCCCGATGCGGCGCTATCGGGTCCTTCGACGCTTCCGGAGCATCCCAGCACTACCAGTTCCATAAGTTGTCATTCTGCCACGAAGCGGTGGCAAATGTGCGAAAGGGCGACCACCGTTGTGTTGGTGGTCGCCCTTTCTTTCGCAGGACTAGCCAGGACTGGCTGGTCCGCTAGGCGCTAGCGCTGAACGCTAGTGGCGGTTAGGCCTCGCCTTCTTCGCGGCGGCGGCGCAGCAGCGGGATAGCGCCGATGATCAGTGCCAGGCCGACTGCGAACACGCCGAGCACGTTTGCGCCGGTGGAGGCCAGGGTGCTCATCCGCGGGCTATCAACCTGCTTCTGAGAGCTGGAGCTGCCGCTGCTTGCGGAGCTGCCGGTGGACGTGCCGCCCTTGGAGCCCGGCTGGCTCGGGGTGCTGGACTTGCCAGGGGTGCCCGGCTTGTCCGCGTTGCCCGGCTTACCTGGCTTGCCTGGCTGCTTGGAGTCCGGCTTGTTCGGAGTACCCGGCTTGCCCGGCTGCTTAGGATCCGGCTTCGGGGTGGAACCGTGAGATCCGCTGCCCACGATAGCCCCGCCGATTCCCAGGGAACCGATGATGCCAGGCAGGCTCGGCTTCGGGGTTACCGAACCAGTGGAACCGCCAGGCTCGTTCGGATCCTTCGGGTCCTCCGGCTTAGGATCTTCCGGCTTCGGGTCCTCTGGGTTGTTCGGGTTCTCCGGATCCTTCGGGTCCTCTGGGTTGTTCGGGTTCTCCGGATCCTTCGGGTCCTCAGGGTTGTTCGGGTTCTCCGGATCCTTCGGGTCCTCGCAGTTGCACTTGGTGCCCACCTTGATGATGTGCTTCACCGGCTCGACACGAACTTCGGTCGTGCCGTCAGTGTTGTGAACACGTTCGCCCGGCTTGCCTTGCTGAACCGTCTCGACCTTTCCGGCTTCGAGGTCAGGATCCTCAACAACCTCGACCTCGAATGCAATCTCCTCAGTCCACTCGACCCCCTCGGCTGGCTTGGTGCCAACACGCACGATCTTCTCGACAGGCTCCTTGACGGTCTTCACCGAAGGCTGACCGTTTTCAACGGTCACCTCGAGGATTCCGTTTTCGCCTTCCTGATCCACGACCTCCTGGCCAGGTTCAAGAGATTCGTCGTAGATAATCTTCGTGGTGAACGGAAGCTCAACCTGCTTCGGCTCCACAGACGGTGCCGGGTCGTAGGTCCCCACGCGGATGATGCGCTTGGTTGGTTCCTTGGTGCGCTCAGTCGTCACAGTCGGATCGCCGTCTGGCTTGCCGTCCTTGATCTTCTGAGTAGAGGTCACCGTCTCGCTACCAAGCTCGCCCTGCTGGTCGACGACCTGCTTGCCCTTCTCCAGGGTGTCGTCAAAGACAATCTCGGTCTCGAACGGAACCGGCTTGTCAACCTTGGTCACCACAGTGGTGTCCTCGGCTGCCGGACCGTACTCGATGATCTCCTTGACCGGATCCTTAGTCTGCTTCTCCTCCGGGGTCGCCGTAGCCTGATCACCCTTAGCGGTGAAATCAGCAGTATAGGTCTTTTCACCCGGAACGCCCTTCTGGACAACCTTGATCTCACCCGGCTTCAACTCCGGGTTCGGACGAGTCTCGACCTCGAACGGAACCTGAGCAGTCCACGTCACCTTCGAGGAAGCCTCGGACGGCTTGGTACCGACCTTGATGACCTGGTCAACCGGCTGCTCGGTGATCTTCTCCTCAACGGTGGCCTCACCATCCGGCTGGGAGTTAGTGACCTTCTGGGTCACCGTGGTGGTCTTCTTACCCGGCTTACCTTCGGTGACAACCTCAGAGGTGCCAGCCGGCAGGTTCGGGTCAAACTCGACCTTCACACCGAACGGAACCTCAGACTCAACGGTCTTGGTGACCTCACCCGTCGTCTTGGTGCCGACGCGGATCTTGGCGTTCTTCGGCGCCTTCGTCTGCTCAGTGGTTACGGTCGGCTCGCCGTCCGGCTTACCGTCCTTGATCTTCTGGGTAGAGGTGACAATCTCGGTACCGAGCTCGCCCTGCTCGTCGACGACCTGCTCCCCCGCCTTCAAAGAATCATCAAAGACGATTTCAGTCTCGAACGGGACAGGCTTTTCAACCTTGGTCACCACGGAGGTGTCCTCAGCCGCCGGACCGTACTCGATGATCTCGTTGACTGGGTCCTTGGTCTGCTTCTCCTCAGGGGTGACCGTTGCCTGGTCGCCCTTGGCGGTGAAGTCAGCGGTGTAAGTCTTCTCGCCAGGAACGCCCTTCTGGACAACCTTAATCTCACCCGGCTTCAACTCCGGATTCGGACGGGTCTCAACATCAAACGGAACCTGAGCAGTCCAGGTGACCTTCTCGGAGGCCTCAGACGGCTTTGTGCCAACGGTAATGACCTCGTCAACAGGCTGCTTGGTGATCTCCTCGGTGATCTGCGGATCGCCCGGCTTGGAGTTCACGATGTCGCGCTTAACCGTCACCGTCTTCTCACCCGGCTCACCCTTGGTAGTCACCTTCGACTCACCAGCAGGCATATTCGGGTCGTACTTTACGACGACCTTGTACGGTGCCTCAGCCTTGTAGGTCTCGGTGTTCTCACCGGTGGTCTTGGTTCCGACGCGGATCTTCTCTGTCGTCGGTTCCTTCGTGCGCTCGGTGGTCACAGTCGGGTCGCCGGAGGGCTTACCGTCGACAAGCTTCTGCGTAGAGGTCACCACCTCAGTACCGAGCTCACCCTTCTGGTCGACGACCTTCTCGCCGGCCGGCAGGTTGGGATCAAACTCGACCTCAGTTTCGAACGGAATCGGCTTCTCGGTCTTGGTCACCAGCTCGCTCGGAGCCAGACCCGGACCATATTCGACGATGCGCTTGACCGGTTCCTTAGTGGTCTCTTCCTCGACTACCTCGGCCTCGTCGCCCTTGGCGGTGAACTTAGCGGTGTAGGTCTTCTCGCCGTTCTCACCTTCCTGGACAACCCGGGTTTCACCAGGTTTCAGGTCCGGGTTCTCGCGAACCTCAGTCGGGTACGGGATTGGCACCTTCCACGTAACGTCCTTGGCGCTCTCGGCAGGCTTGGTGCCGACGACGACGACCTCGTTGACCGGCTCCTTGGTGCGTTCCCAGGTACCGTCCTTCTTCATCTTCTCCGCGCCAGGAACACCCGTGGTCTCAACCTTGTAGGTGCCGGCAGGGATGGTGTCGTCGTACTTGTACTCGACCTTGAACGGAACCTCACGCTTCGGAACGTCGATGACGTTCACGGTAGCGGTCGTGTTGTCCTTCGAGCCGTCCTCGTAGGTCACGATGACCGGGACATCGATCTTATCGCCCGGCTTCGCGGTCTCCGGCGCGGTCGAGATGACGTTGCCCTTGTCGTCCAGGCCAACGATCCAGTCGCCGTTAGCGGTCTTCACCTTGTAGGTCGGGTTGCCGAATTCGTTGTTCTCACCGGTGGCCTCAAGGCCCTTGCCCTCCGGGTTGATCATGAACGGCTTGTCCGCAGCAAGGTTGATCTCTGCAGGCTTTTCGACGCCAATCGGCGAGGTAGCCGTACCACCCGGGTAGACCGTCTGCGACGGAACAACCGGCTCAGCTTCCCAGCTGTTGGTCAGCTTCACCACTGTGGTGACTGGCACCAGCGGGGTGGAGCCATCCGGGGTGGTCACAGTGACGTTGATGGTCTTCTTGTCGCCCGGCTTGGAGTTTGCTGGCGGGGTGGAAGATACGACACCGGTGTTCGGGTCGATGGTGTACTTCCAGCCGTCAACTTCCTGCTCAGTGATCGGGGCGCCGTTCTCATCGTTGCCGAAGGAGAACTTCGAGCCTTTCGGTGCGTCCTGCACCTGGTGGTTCACGGCCTGGTTCGGGCCAGTCGACTCCACGGAGTAGGTCGGGGTGTGATCGCTCTTGAGAACAACGACGGTGCCCTTGACTTCCTGCGGCTTGTCAGCGTTGTCGTAGTACGCGAGAACCGGGACGTTCAGGATGTAGCCCTCAGGCGCGGTCCGCGGAATCGTCGTGGTGATCTCACCAGTGTTCTCGTCAATCTTGACAGTCCACTTACCGCTATCGTCCTCGACGGTGTACTCGGTCTTGCCCTCCGGGAAGGCGTAGCGCTTCGGGGCCTCGTCGGTCGTGTTACCGCTCAGGCCACGCTCCGGGAGCGTCGGCTTCAAGCTGACCTTGGCAGTCGGCTTATTGGTGACCGTGTCATAGGTCGGGATCTTGATATCGACGATCGCCTGGAACTGGGTCTCGATCTCGTCCGTGGTCTGGTCCGGGTAGGTTGCCTTGATCTTCGGGGTGATGATCGTGCCCGGTGCCACGGTGTCATCCGCCTTCGCGGTGACCTTGCCGGTCTCATCGACGGTGACGGTCCAGCCGTCCGGCACGGTGGCTGGGTCGACCTCGAACTTGGCCGGGTGCACCGGCTTGTAGCCCTTCATAATGGACTTGGTACCCACCTGGGCGGTGAGGTCGTCACCGATGGTGCCCTTCGTCAAGCCTGGACGCACCAAGTCGGTGACCTGGGTGTTGTTCGGGTCAACAACCACGAGCAGTTCAAGCTCATCAGTCGAGCCATTGGAGTACTCGACGGTGATCTTCGGGCGCGCGAAGGTACCCGGACGTGGGTTCTCCGGAGCGGTGACCGTGACGTTGTAGTTCTCGTCCATCTCGACGGACCAGCCGTCGTAGACGTACTTCTCATCCAGCTCGACCTTGGCCTCGTAGCCGCCGTCGCCCTTCTTCTTTGCCAGGTCCTTGATCAGATCCGGAGTCTGGGTAAAGGTGACCTTCTGCGGCTCAGTAGCCAGCGGGCCGGTAGCGCTATCGACGCCCGAGATGATCGACGCGTCCGTCTTGTCGTACTTCGGAGAGTGGTACTCGGTGTCGTCCAGGGAGAACGCCTTCGAGTCGATGACGTTCGCCTTGTTGTAGCGGGTCAGCGAGTTGGAGCTGTCGAAGGCCTTGGAGTCGCCAAACTCATTGTTGTTCGCACCAGCAGCCTGGAGCTGGTCGACGGTACGCGGCTTTGCCAGAACGGAGAAGTTCACGTTCTTATCCGTTGCCAGGTCGGTACCGCGGTACTCAGGCCAGGTGAAGTAGATATCGCCCGTAGCTTCATCGATACGCAGGTTCTTGGTGCCACCGGAGGCCGCTGGGTCCGTGGTGCCGATGAACTGGCCGTTGCCGTCGTAAGCCTCCACAACCATGCGGGACATAGAGTCGTCAGTGCCACCATTCTGCACAGCAGGAACGTTGATCTTACCGACCTTGGTTTCCGCACCTGCAACGATGACGTGCTTCTCGAAGTTCTCCCACGACACCGTGATCGGGTTACATTCGATGTTCTCGCTCGGCCACGGGTTTACGACGGCCGTAAAGGATGAGTTGGTTCCCTGGGTGGCCCTTGGTCCTCCAGGATTGTCCTGCTTATAGTTACCCTGCCAGGCGTAACGTACCGGGTTCGCAGCAGTAGCCTCAGCGAACTGCTTGACTTTCGCATCGGTCAGCTTCGCATTGAGGTTCAGGGGTCGTTGTGGCCCAGAAGCAGTAATACCGAGGATTTCGTCGGCTTTGTGCGTGACTACCTTGTCAACAAGGGTCTGACCGGCATTCATAGCGGGAATTTGAGCCGCATCGAGGTACGCACCCATCCTGCCGTTATTGGTAAAACTCCAATCGGCGAACGTGCGGTCCTTCGAGTTGTCGAAGGAGACGCTCAAGCCCCAGGCTTTCTTGTCGGGGCTGGACGCGGACGGCTCAGAGGTGCTCCAGCTAAAACCAGCCTGGCTGCCACTCTCAGTGCTCTCCGAGACAGTACACGAACCGGCCGGCAGGTCGGAGGCCTTCTGGGCATCCTTCTCTACCGCGCCGGACTTGTCGCGGATGCCGCCGGAGAGTTCTGCGGCGGTGGCCTCGGGTGCGAAGTCGCTGGGGGCAAAGATACTGAGTGAGCCCAGTGCGAGCGTGATGGCAGACAGCGCGGCAGCGCCCTTACGAGCGTTCCGCCTTAAAACCTTGTTCTGAGAGGAATTCATTCCTCAGTCCTTCCTGAAAACCTTAAACGCGCCCACCCGTTCCGTTAGAGTTTCCACAGATCAGGTAGCTACAAAGGCTGAGAACGCGCTAAAACGTGATTCATTAAGCGACAGTCAGCCTAAAAGTACACGAATAGTTTAACCGTACTCAGGGTTCAGAAACAACCGGAACAATAGTTCTAAAAACAGCAAAACCCCTGGGCGTCCCACATAAGTTAACCCTAAGCGTTAGCGAACCATCTCCGGGATCTGTGATACCGAACTAATCGCCGGCCCCAGGAACCTCCCAGCCAGCTTCGCGAACCTCTGCGGGTCACCCGTCGACTCGAAGGAAAGGTCCACCGCCCGCCCCGGGTCTTCATCCGCCAACAGCCCCTGCTCCGCCAGCGTGCGATAAACAGTCTTCGCCGTTTCCTCCGCGCTATTAATCAGCGTGACGTCCTCCCCCATCACCAGCTGCACCACCCCGGCCAGCAGCGGATAGTGTGTGCACCCCAGCACCACGGTATCCACCCCCTCGGCCTTCAACGGCGCCAGATAGTTCTCCGCCAACCCCATCAGCTGCCGCCCGCTGGTCATGCCACGCTCCACAAAGGGCACGAACTGCGGGCAGGCCTGCGCATACGCCTCGACTCCAGGAATCGCCGCGAAAAGATCCTGATACGACCTACTGCTCACCGTCGCCTGGGTGCCGATCACTCCGATCTTGCCGTTGCGGGTCGCCGCCGCCGCACGCCGCACCGCAGGCAGGATCACCTCAACCACCGGAATGGAATACCTCTCCCGCGCGTCGCGAATAAACGCCGACGAGGCAGAGTTGCACGCCACCACAATCATCTTGCAGCCGCGTTCCGCCAGGGTGTCCGCAATCCCAATCGATAGCTCGCGCACCCGCGCCAGAGGCTTATCACCGTATGGAGAGTTAGCCGTGTCCCCGATGTACACCAGGTTCTCGTGTGGTAGCTGGTCCACAATGGCGCGCGCCACGGTCAGCCCACCCACGCCCGAATCAAACACTCCGATCGGCGCGTTATTCGCCTGCGCCGCCTGTACGTTGACCCCAGCAGCCTCTGCAGCCTCAGCCACGGCTCTCTCCTTTCATTACGTCCCTTTCACTACATCGCGCCAGCTCAGCACACCGAAGGCCGATTCCGCCGCCAACACGGCATGCACAATCGCCCGCTCCACCGTGTTGGCAGCGACCGCCGAGAGCAGGCTCATACCAATATCATCCACAGCCGCCCCCGTACCGTGCTCGCCTGTCGCCATCGCAAACAGAGTGTCCCCGTCCATCGGCATGTGTGCCGGCCGAATCGCCCTCGCGATCCCGTCGTGCCCCGCCAGCGCCAGCCTCTTGGCCTGCGCCTTCGTCAGCGGCGCATCGGTCGTCACCACCCCGATCGTCGTGTTGAGCTTCGGCGCCAGCATGTCCGCCGTGATCTTCGTTCCGAGCAGGTTCTTGCTCTTTAACCTTTCGACGCCCTCAGCCCCCACCGGCTCACCATCAACCAGGCCGTCGGCCAGTCCGTATCTGGCAAACTCCCCGTCCAGCTCCGCGGCGAGTCCCCACGGCAGGCCGGTTGCCGGATCGAAAATCGCGCCCTGCGGGTTCACCACAATGCCCACGGCAACAGTCACCCCCGCCAGCGGGGTGCCTTCGGGGAACACGGCGCTGGCCTGACCAAAGCCACCCTTCAGCGCTCCGGCCGAGGCTCCCAGCCCCGCGCCGACGTTGCCGTTCAGCGCCCCCTGCCCTGAGCCCCTCTGCTCTGCAGCGCCCTGCTCAGCCGCGCCGCCAGCCACGGCCCCCAGCGCCGCCGCCGTCGCTGCCGCTCCCGTGGCCGCATCCGGCCGCGAATCCCAGCGTCCCAACAGCAGATCAAAAATCACAGCCCCCGGCACGATCGGCACCAACTTATCCGGGTGCTCCGGACCCAGCACGGGGAAGCCGATCCCCCTACTCTCCAGTTCGGCCATTGCCCCCGTGAGGGCGTCAAGACCAAAAGCAGAACCACCGCACAGACCAATAGCGTGCACGGCCTGCACCGTGTTGTGCGGCGCCAGAAGATCCGTCTCGCGAGTCCCCGGCCCACCACCGCGCACATCCACGCTGGCAGTGGCGGATTTCGGGGCGACGAGCATGGTCACGCCCGAATCCCCCGCACCGTCCTCGCACACCGCGTGGCCGACACCAATGCCCGCCACATCCGCCAAAGAATTAGCAGGTCCGGGCTGGCAGCCGAACAACTCTATGCTCATTATTCACCCATCATCGCCGACAACAGACTGTCCTGGTGGTAGCCCAACCAGTCCAGGTAGTTCTGCGCCGCCGTTGCTTGATCGGAGTTCTCATCCCCCTCGAGAAGCTCCTTCTTGAACTCCTCGTACTGCGCAGAGTGGTACAGACGAATGTCGTTGATCGCGCTCAGCCACGGGTGGACCTCGTCCTGCGTCAGCGAAACATTGACCGAACCATTAGGCCCCAGGTAGTCCACCACAAAGCGCAGGTTAGTCAGCTTCGTCTTGATGATGTCCGTCTCGTTCAGCTGGCGGGTCAGCGCCGCATCGCCGTCGACTTCCTCGTCCCCCTCGCGGAAGAAGCTCGGCAGCAGCCGCGCCAGCCCCGGATCCTTCGGCGCATCGGCGTGCCCGCTGGCCATGCCCGTCATCTCCGCCAGCTCGTCTTTCGGGGCGGTCCGCGCACGCTCCATCAGCTTGTCGGAGACGGCCACCGCCGAATCCCCCAGCATCTCGCGCTCGAGCGGCTCCAGCTGCGTATTAAAGCGAGTCCCGCGCAGCAGGCTGTTCTTCTTCGTCCACGGCTGCATGTTCGTTCCTTCTTTCTTTATTGACGCCTACCCGTCCGCCCGCTGCATCGTCGCCCATAGCCCGGCGGTCTGCAGCTTCTTCACGTCCCCTTCAACCTTGTCGCGCTCGCCCGAGCTCACCACGGCCTTACCCTCGGTGTGGACCTGCATCATCAGCTCCGTGGCGCGCTTGCGCGAGTAACCCAGTACGGTCTGGAAGACGTACGTCACGTAGCTCATCAGGTTCACCGGATCGTCCCAACAGATGCACATCCACGGCAGGTTGGGCTCCGTCAGTGTTTCTGGCAGTTTGTCCGCCACAGGGGTGGCAGCGGGAGCGGCTGGGGAAGTCATGCTTTCCAGAATACCCACATCGGCCATCTTCGCTGCCGGGTCCTCGGGAGGGCGTGGACTAGCATGGAGCGGGTGAACGAAAACAGCACCCCCAGCACTACCCACAGCACCCGCTCCTCCGCACTTCTTACGGACAAATACGAACTCACCATGCTCGAGGCCGCGATCCTCGACGGCACTGTCGACCGCGCCTGCACCTTCGAGGTGTTCACCCGCCGCCTGCCCAACGAGCGCCGCTACGGCGTAATCGCCGGCACCGCCCGCGTACTGCAGGCCGTGCGCGATTTCGTATTTACCGACCAGCAGCTGGATCGCATCGACTTCCTGCGGGACGAAACCCTGGAATACCTGCGCAACTTCCGCTTCTCCGGGCAAATCGACGGCTACCGGGAAGGCGAGCTGTACTTCCCCCACTCCCCCGTCCTGACGCTCCGGGGCACCTTCGGTGAGTGCGTGATCCTGGAGACGGTGATTCTCTCCATCCTGAACATGGATTCCGCCGTGGCCAGCGCCGCCGCCCGTATGGTCACCGCCGCCGGCGATCGTCCCATCATCGACATGGGCGCACGCCGCACCCACGAATACGCCGCCGTGACCTCCGCCCGCGCCGCCTACCTGGCTGGGTTCGTCGCCACCTCCAACATGGAGGCCGCGCAGCGCTACGGCATCCCGGCTTCCGGCACCGCTGCCCACGCCTGGACCCTGCTGCACACCCGCCCGGATGGCACCCCCGACGAGCTCGCAGCCTTCAAGGCACAGATCGCCGCCCTGGGAACGGACACCACCCTGTTGGTGGATACCTACGACATCACTCAAGGCGTGGAAAACGCCGTTGCCGCCGGCGGCACGGAACTGGGAGCCGTGCGCATCGACTCCGGCGATTTGGGTGTGCTGACCCGCCGCGTGCGCGACCAGCTGGATTCCCTGGGGGCAACTAACACCAAGATCGTGGTCTCTTCCGACATGGACGAGTTCTCCATCGCCGCCCTGCGCAGCGAGCCGGTGGATTCCTTCGGCGTGGGCACTTCCGTCGTCACAGGCTCCGGGGCACCCACCGCCGGGCTGGTCTACAAGCTCGTGGAGGTAGACGGTGTGCCCGTCGCCAAGCGCTCCCGCGGCAAGGCCAGTCTCGGCGGGGCGAAGGATGCCGCCCGCTTTAGCCGCCCCTCCGGCACGGCCGTCGAGGAAGTCACCTTCCCCATGGGTACGGAACTGCCCCAGGCCGAAGGGCTGAAAAGCACCCAGCTGACCATCCCCATGGTGCGCGACGGCGAGCTCGTGGACGGCCTGCCCACCCTAGAGGAATCCCGCGAGCACTGCGCCAAGCAGCTAGTTTGCCTGCCCTGGGAAGGCCTGGCTCTCACCCGCGACGAACCCGCCCTGCAGGTGCGCCACATCCGCAATATCAAGGCCTAGAAGTTTCGCAAAGGTTCGCACAGTTTCGCATGAGCTCCAACGTCCTCGACCTCCTCAGCCTCGCCGTCATCGACCTCGGCGGTGCCCCGCGCCCGGGCCAGCAGAAGATGGCCAAGGCCGTGGCCGAGGCCATTGACAAAGAACACCACCTGGCCGTCCAGGCCGGCACCGGCACGGGTAAGTCCCTGGCCTACTTGATCCCCAGCATCGCCGCGGCCATGGATTCCGACTACCCCGTCATCGTCTCCACCGCGACGATCGCCCTGCAGCGCCAGCTGGTGGAGCGCGACCTGCCACGCCTGGCCAAAGCCCTCGAACCAGAGCTGCCCCGCCCGCTTGAGTTCGCCATCCAAAAAGGTCGCGGTAACTACGTCTGCCTGAACAAGGTGAATAACGCGCAGACCGACAGCGGCGTGGAAGAGGCCGAAGAGTCCCTCCTGGATCCCTCCCAGCTCTCCGCCACCGGCGCCCAAGTCGCCCGCCTGCACGAATGGGCTGGCGAAACCGAGGATGGCGACCGCGATAATCTCCCCCAGGGCGTCAGCGATCGCGCGTGGCGCCAGGTCAGCGTGTCCTCCCGCGAGTGCCTCGGTGCTACCCGCTGCCCCTTCGGCGAGCAGTGCTTCGCCGAGCGCGCCCGCGCCCACGCCGCGGATGCCGACGTTGTCGTCACCAACCATGCCCTGCTTGCCATCGATGCTCTTGTGGACGCCCCAGTCTTGCCGGAGCACGACACAGTGATCGTAGACGAGGCCCACGAGCTGGAGGATCGCATTACCTCCGTCGCCACCGCCGAACTATCCCCCACCGCCATCGCCGTGCTGGCCAAACGCGCCGCGAAGCTGGCCGTCTCCGGCGCAGACGCTGCCGGGGACGAGCTGGCCGAAGCAGGCGACAGGTGGACGGAGGCGTTAAAGGCGGAGGCGGCGGCGTCCAAAAACAACGACCGCTTCGGCACCGGCATCGAGGGGCGCTGGACCGGCGTGCCCGAGGCACTGCAGGTGCCGCTCGCGGCGCTAAGGGACGCGGCGTGGAAGACGAACCGGCAGGTCAGCGGCATACCCGCCTCCGAGTTTGCGAATGATTCAAAGAAGGCCGCCGAACGCCTGGCGGTGATCGTGGCCACCGAGGAGCTCAACGATACGTGCATGCGCATCCTCAACGCCTCGCGCGTGGGCGAGGGCAACAGCGCAGTTGCCGAAGACGAGGACCTGCTCGGCGAGGACGTCATCTGGTACACCGCAGACTCCGGTCCGCGCGCACCGAAGCACGTCGTACGGGTCGCCCCCTTGAGCGTTGCCGACCTGTTGCGCCAGCGCCTTTTCGGCCGGAACACGGTGATCCTGACCTCGGCGACGCTGGCGCTGGGCGGCAAGTTCACCTCCATGCTCAGCCGCTGGGGGCTGCCGAAGAGCACCCCCACACTGGATGCTGGCACGCCCTTCGACGCGCGCACCCACGGCATTCTCTACGTCGCCCGGCACCTGCCCCCGCCCGGGCGGGACCGCGCTAGCGACGCCTCCGTGGACGAAACCGCGCGGCTGATCAACGCCGCCGGCGGGCGCACCCTGGGGCTTTTCAGCTCCCGGCGCGCGGCCGAGGACATGGCCGAGCAGCTACGCACGGTGGTGCCCTACGAGATTCTGCTGCAGGGCGAAGACTCCATGTCCACGCTGGTGGAAAAGTTCCGCAAGAACCAGTCCGCCTGCCTCTTCGGCACCCTCGGGCTGTGGCAGGGCGTGGACGTACCCGGCAAGTCGCTTTCGCTGGTGATCATCGACCGCATCCCCTTCCCGCGCCCCGACGATCCGCTGCAGCAAGCCCGGCAGGAGGCCGCCGACCAGCGCGGCGGCAGCGGATTCATGGAGGTGGCGGCGAACCACGCGGCGCTGCTGATGGCGCAGGGCGCGGGCCGCCTGCTGCGTTCCGTGGACGACCGGGGCGTGGTGGCGGTGCTGGATCAGCGGCTGGCCACGAAGCGTTACGGCAGCTACATCCGCCGCTCGATGCCGGACTTCTGGTACACGGAAAATGGCGACACAGTGCGGGGTGCACTGCGTCGCCTGGTTGAAGCTTAGTCGGCTAGGGCCTTAGGGGCTGGCCCCTTAGGCTGACCCCTTAGGCCAGATCCGCGCCGTCGTTGCCAGCGGCTGCGCTGTCGCCAGCGCCGCCCAGCAGGTCGTCGAAGGTCGGGGCGATGTCCTCGGTGTAGGTCTCCTCGGCGGACTCGTACACGCCGTCGCCGTCGTGGTCGTACACCTTGGTGTCGCCGATGCCGTCGAAGTCGGTATCCAGCAGAGCCTCGTCGGTGAAACCGTCGCCGTCGGTGTCCACGTGGCGCTCGTCCACCTGGCCGTCACCGTCGGTGTCCACGAACACGGTGTCCGTCTGGTTGTCGCCGGTGGTGTCGATCTCGAGTGCGTCGATCTGGCCGTCGTTGTTGGTGTCGTATGCAACACCGTCTGCCAGGCCGTCACCATCCAGATCCACGTACTCGCCGCCGTTCGGGGCTGCGCTGTCCGCACCGGCGGACTGCAGGTCAGTGTCTGCGCCCCCCTGCGGGGCTGCGTCTTCTGCCGGCGCCTCTGCCTTGTCCTCTGTGCGAGACTCGGGCTTGTCCTCAGCCGGAGCCTCAGCCGCCGGAGCCTCAGCCGCCGGAGCCTCAGCCTGCGGGGCTGCGTTCTGCGGGGCTGCATCCTGCGGAGCCGCGGTCTGGCTCTGGGAGCCCCAGATGCCCTCGCCTACCGCCTGCTGTGCCGCGGACGGCGGGACTTCGCCGCTGGTGCCGTCGACAACGCCGTTGCCGTCGTGGTCGAACTCGGAGTAGTCGGAGATTCCATCGCCATCGGTGTCATAGGCAACGCTGTCTACCTTGCCGTCGCCATCGAAGTCGTAGGCGGTCACGTCGTAGTTTCCGTCGCCGTTGGAGTCGATCTTCACGTTGTCGGTCACACCGTCGCCGTCGTAGTCGGTGGCCTTGGTGTCCAGCTTGCCGTCGTTGGTGGTGTCTACCGACATGTTGTCGATCACGCCGTCGCCGTCGATGTCTTCGTAGACCGTGTCGACGATGCCGTCCTGGTCGTAGTCCATCTCCGCGCGGTCGGTCACGCCGTCGCCGTCCTTGTCGTAGACCGTGCCGTCCGGGCGTCCGTCGCCGGTGATGTCCACCTGGAAGGCGTCCGCCTTGCCGTCGCCGTTGGTGTCCTGCGCGCCGACGATGTTGCCCTGGACCATGTTGCCGTCTGCGTCCAGTACATCCCAGCGGCCCAGGGAGTGATCCGGGGCGCCCGCGTTGTCGTTGGTGGTGAGGCCGTTGTTGTTAGCGTTGTTTCCGTTGTTCAGGTTCTCGTTGGACATTGTGTGCTCCTTTTCAGTGTTCTTCCTAGTATCCTTCAGGCTCTTCCTGGCTGCCTGTCAGTTATTGAATGCCCCTCCCCTACAAGTTGTTCCTTGGGGGTATTTATTATGGACGCCCCCTCGCCCCAGAAACCACGAAATCCCTAGTAGAAGACATTTCCGCCACCTGAATCCTGAAAGCAGTTCCGGGGGTGAAAGCATGCATAGTGCTTAAGCTAAACTCCCGGAAAGTCCATTTATCGGCATACTAGAATGGCATTCTCGCACTACCGTGCACTTGCAGCGCGCTAACCGGACACTACAAAGAAAGGCGATATACACCGTGACCCCCATCCCAAACGCTGCGGGCCGATCCCCCCAGGCAAGCGTCGAACGCGGGGCCACTATCGCCAGGAAATACAAGATGCACGATGCCGCGGATCGTGTGCAGAACCTCGTGAATGCGAAATACCGCACCTCCGCCGTGGTCATCATCGGCGAGGTCAAGCGCGGAAAGTCCTCCCTCGTCAACGCTCTGGTCGGTCGGCGCGATCTGCTGCCGGTGGACGTCATCACCGCCACCAGCGCCCCAATCCGTATCCACACCGAGCCCGACCAGGATCCGGACCAGCCAGTGCTGGCGCGCCTGGTGCGGGGCACGGAGTACGACCCGATCGAGCCCGAGGATCTAAAGAACTGGGTCACCCAGGAGGCCGTGGATGCCATCAACCGCGCGCCGAAAGATAGTAAGGAAGTAGCCTCCCTACCCAGCGCCGCCGAGCTGCTGGTTCCCTACTCTGGCATGGGCAAGGTGACCATCATCGACACTCCGGGCGTGGGCGGCCTGGACGAGCATGCGGTGGCGGCCTCCTTGGCGGAGGCCCGAAATGCCGGCGTGCTGCTCATGGTCTGCGATGCCTCCACTCCGATCACCGCCCCGGAGATGGACATTCTCCGCCGCGCGCGCGAGCAGGTCGGCAGCGTGATCGTGGCCGTCACCAAGACCGATAAGAATGTGCGCCGCTGGCGCTCCATCGTTGCCGACGACCAGCGCCTCATCGCAGAGCACCTAGGCCTGGACATCCCGGTCATTGGAGTGTCCTCGTTGCGGGCTTTGGACGCGGCGGAATCGGCGTCACCAGAAAAAAGAGCACAGATCGAGCAACGATGTGGCGTCGCCGAGCTGCGCCAACAGATCATCGACCACGTGAACTCGCCGGGCAACCTCGGCACGGTGACCGCGCTCGAGATCACCAAGTCGACGATGCACACCATCACCACCGACATCGAGCGCGACATCAAGCTCTACGACAAAACCAGCGATGCAGTCGGCGAACTCGAAGCAGAAAAGCGCAAGCTGGAGGCGTTCCGCGATGCCACCAGCGAGTGGGAACAGCTGTTTATGCGCGACATCCAGCTGAGCCGCAACAAGGTCTCCGCGGCGATGGACGAGGCGCTGACGGACGTAAAGACGCGCTGGACCAATCGCGTCAATGCTGAAGGCATGCGTGTGCTGCGCAGCAAACCGCAGGTATTCACCAGCCAGATCGAGATCGAACTGCGCCAGATCATGGAACAGATGGTGATGGCGATGGTCAGCGAAGTGACCGCCCGTGCCGCCCAGCTATTCCAGGGGCGCCAGGACATGGTGGACCAGGTGCAGCAACAGATCTTCGCAGCACTGGCCCCGCCGAGCTCCCTCAGCCACGATGTGGAGAAGAAAACCACCGGCCTGGTGGATCCGTCGATGCTGACGATGGGCATCGTCGGTGCGGGCGCCCTGACAGTAGTCATCCCCTTCGCCCCCGTGGCCGCAGCCGCCTGGATCGGCGTGAACATGGGCTACCGAGCAATGCGCAACGGCAAGCAACACCTACTTATCTGGCTCCGCGAGACTATTGCGACCACCCGCACCTCCATCAATCGCATGATCGACATTGCGATTACCACCGGTAGGACGGAAATCCTGCTGCGCCACCGCTCCGCAATTCGCCAGGAGCAGCGCAACCTGCAGTCCAAGATCGAATCCGCACAGAAGATCGCCCGCGAATCCGAGGCCCAGCGCAAGCAGACCATCAGCCGGCTGAAGAAGAACCTGGAGATTGTGAACCAGACCATCGAAGAGCTAGATGGGCACCTGGCGGCGCTGAAACGCACCCGGCGCGGGGCGGCGAGCATGGCGGAACACGCGAAGGCGGGGATGTAAATGGAGCAGGGAAATCAGATCCAATCGGCCTCGGCGCATTTGAGCCAGCGCGTCTCCGACCTGACGCTGCTGCTTACGCAGGCCGTCGACGCTTTGGCTGGCGGTTCGCCGGACCTGGCGAGGCACGCCGAACAGCTGCGCCTGATGGTCACCCGCCCGCCGCGCGCGGCCGTGGTCGGCCGCCTGAAGTCAGGTAAGTCCACGCTGGTCAACGCTCTAACAGAGAACCTGATTGCCGCGACCGGCGCCCTGGAGTGCACCATGGCGGTGAGCATGTACCACAACGGTGCGCCTGCCCGCGCCGAGATCCACACTGTCGACGGGCAGGTCATCCGTGTGCCGCTGAACAACGGCCCGCTGAATAACCTCACCGTGCCGGTGAATCAGGTGGACTTTGTGGACCAGTTCCTGCCCAACCGGCGCCTGCAGGAGCTCACTCTGATCGACACCCCCGGCACCGCCACCCTGACCGTCGAGAACGAGGAGCGCACCCGCCGCGTACTCGTCGACGGGCAAAAAGACACGCGCCGCGCCAGCGGTTGGGCCGACTGCCTCGTCTTCCTGTCGGACTCTGCCCCGCGCGAGGACGAGAAGCGGTTCCTCTCCCAATTGGGAATGACGCCCCTAAATACCGTCGGCATTCTTTCCAGAGCGGACTCTTTCGGTTCCGGTGCCTTCGGCCCCATCGATCCGTTGCAGCACGCCCGCCAGCACGCCGACAGCATTCAGAAGCGACTGATGAGCACTGTGCAGCGCACCATTCCGCTCTCTGGCCTGATGGCGGAATCCGCCCTGACGGGCAAGGTCACCGGCGATGTGGCTCGCAACCTAAGCGCACTGGCGCACCTGGACCGCGAAGGCCTGCTGGACCTGCTGGAGGCAGAGGATCCGCGGGAGATCGTGCCGGAGTGCAGCGCCAACATCCGCGACGACCTGCTGGACGTTATGGGCGAGTACGGGGTGTTCGCCGGGCGCCGCATCGCCGCCGAGGGCGGGGCGCCAGCGCTGGTCAAGTGGATGGTGGAGACCTCCGGGGTCTCGGAGCTGGTGCACCTGCTGACTGGCGACATCACCTACTTCGCCGTGCTACAGCGCGCCGCCCGAATGCTGGACGTGCTGGACGACCTGGCCTCCAACCACCCGGACCTGCAGCACGTGCGCTGGGTGCAGTCGGTGACGCTGGCGCAGCCGGGCATGCACTTTGTGATGCTGTACCGCAGCTACCGCAATACTTACGCCTCCACCCCGGATTCGCGCCTGCTGCCGCTGCTGCGGTCCGCCGTGACGGCCGGGCACCCGGCAGAGACCGTGAACCTGCCGCGCGATACTCCGGTGGAACAGGTCCGCCAGGCGCTGGAGGATAAGATCGCCGAAATGCAGCAAATGTCGATGTCCCCACTGTCGGCGGCGGAAGACGAGGCCCGCGAGCGCCTCCTGGGCTCTTTCCAATCAGCCTTACAAGCAACGCACTAAAGGCCAACCGAGGCGCTAAAGTGTAAGCTACTTATGCCTTAAACGCTTTTAAACCCTTAAGTTTTGTCAGGAGCTGTACTTTAAATGACTAACGCATGGCATCTGGCGGTCGACTTCGGTACCTCGAATACGGCTGCCGCTCACCAGAGCCCCATGGGTAGGGAGATCTCCGCCCTTGCGTTGACGCACCGCTCCAACATCATGCCGTCGGCCGTGTTCCTGGATGCCCCGCACGGCGCGCACGCCGCCGCCGACGAGGAGCCCACGCTGCTCAACGGCGATTCTGCCCTCGCCCGTGGCCGCCGCGACCCTTCCCGACTGCTGCTCAGCCCCAAGCGCTACATCGACCACGATGAAGTTCAGCTGGCTGGCCGTAGCCTGCCGCTGACGAAGATCGTCGGCTCCGTGATTGCCACCGTCCTGCGCTCTGGCAAGGCGCAGCACGCCAACCAGGATCCCGAGACCGTTACGCTGACCCACCCCGAAGCGTGGTCGGCGCACTCCGTGGAGCAGCTGAAGCGCAGCGCCGTCGCCGCAGGCGTGCCGGAGCAGAACCTGCGCGTGCTGTCCGAGCCGCGCGCAGCTGCGATCCACTATGCCTCCCAGCAGTCCGTGCAGTCCGGTTCCCACGTGGCAGTGTTCGACTTCGGTGGCGGCACCCTGGATATTGCCGTGCTGCGCGCCAAGGGGGATGGCAACTTCGAGGTCGTGGCCGCCAAGGGCGATAACAGCCTGGGCGGGCGCACCATCGATAACCTGCTCTACCGCTGGGTTCTGGACCAGCTGGAGCACGACGACCCCGACCTGGCAGACTTCGTTCGCTCCGCGCCCATCACCACGGTGCACGCGCTGGAGTCCAGCATTCGGGAGGCCAAGGAGATCCTGTCGGATACGTCCTCAGCTACCATCAGCGTCTCCACTCCCCACGGGGAAACCGACCTGCTGATCACCCGCGACGAGTTCAACAACGTTATCGAGCAGTCGATCATGCGCGGAGTTGAGCTGACTCGTGCGGCGCTGACGCAGGCGGGCGTCGATTCCACAAAGACCCCGATCTACATGACCGGCGGATCGTCGCGCATTCCGTTTGTGCAGGACCGTCTGGGTGAAGTCGGCACCGTCATGACGCTCGACGACCCGAAGACCGTGGTGAGCCGCGGTGCGCTGGCCGCAACCCTGCGCGGGTTCACCGGTGGCGTGAACGGAGCCCAGGGGGCAGGTTCTCGCCCCGGTGCTGCCGGACTAACTGGCGCCGCTGGCGCTGGGCTGGGCGCCGGTGCTGCCTCAGCTGCAAGCCGTTCCGGCCAGTCAAGCCAACCCGGCCAGTCCGGCCCGGCAACTCCGCCCGGAATGCCGCGTGCGGGTCAGGGGCAGAGCCAGGGATCGCAGTCCTACAACACTTCCCCGCAGACCGCTGCCTTCGTGCCCAGCTCGGCGAACGCATACGGCGCCAGCAACTTCGCCAGCGCTCACGCAACGAGCTCCTCGAAGCCGAAGAAGTCCAACACCCCGGTGATCATCACGGCGTGCGTAGCCATCCTGGCGGTCGTGATAGCCATCGGCTTCGTCGCACTGAATGGCGGCGATGACAACGGTGGCGGCGGCAGCGGCGGAGGCGGCAGCAACAGCGATGGTGGTAACCCGCCGTTCACCGAGGCCAACCCCTACACCCCAGCGCGGGAGCCGTACGAGTCGGATATGTACAAGCCCTTGGCCTCCCTGCTCCCGGAGGTCAAGGACTACACTCCGACGAACTTCTACAACCGCATCGATAGCTGCAGCACCAGGCAGGATAAGGCAAGTTTCGCTGGCGCGGCCTACGACGGCATGGATACCAAGATGTACTCCTGCATACCGAGCCGCGATTCCCTCGAGGATCACAAGGATGAGTTCCTCTACAACAACTTCCGGTACACACAGACTGGCGACGATGCGCAGAAGGTCTACGACCACGGAAAGAACTCTGCCGTGAAGGGTCAGACCCTCCAGGAGGCCGGCAATGGTTGGCCGGAGATTATCTTCTACCCCAGCGCCAACTACTCCAGCCCGAACGTTACGGTGTGGTACCCCGAGGAGAAGCTGGTCGTGCTTTCCAACGGCAAGTCTGATGACACCAAGGAAAGCTTCATCGAGATGCTGAAGTTCTACAACCTGATGCCGCAGGACTAGCCCCTCAGCGATCGGCACAAGTTAGAGCCCCACCCACCGAGCAAAGCTTGAACTGCTCGATGTTGTGGGGCTCTTTGCTGTGCTTGTTTGCGGAAGGGCCGTGCCTGACTGTTTATGCGCTGGTGACGCCAGCCTCCACCAGTGCCGCCTTCAGCTTCGCACGCGCGCGATTGATGCGTGACTTAACCGTTTGAATGGGAATCCCTTGGTGGGCGGCGATGTCCTGGTAGCTCATGCCCGTGTATTCGCGCAGGACGATGACTTCGCGGAAGTCATCCGGCAGCTGCGCCAGCGCCTGGCGCACGACCATTGCCGAGGTAACCTGCGAGCCGACTTCCGGGGTCTGCGCGACCTCGTCCACGCCCGCGTCTTCCTCCGGGACGTCCCGGCGGGAGCGCACGATCTGCAGCGCAGCGTTGGAGGCAATGCGGTAGGCCCAAGTGGAGAACCTGGCGCGCCCGTCAAACTTCTCAATGTTCTTCCACGCGGAGGTCAATGCGTTCTGCAGCGCATCCTCCGCGTCGGCGCGGTTGCCGGTGATGGACAGGCAGACAGAGAACATCCTGCCCCATGCCTGGCGCGCTAAACGCGCGAAAGCCTGCTGGTCGCCCTCATGGGCTTTGGCCAGCAGGTCGCGTTCCTCTTCGCGGGTGAGTTCTTTCCGTGCGGCACTAGATCCGTTAGACATTTCTGGCTCCCCCCTACATTCCGCTGAGGTCGGTCAGATCGTCCGGGAGATCATCGCCGTAGTCGTGGCCATAATCATCCTCGCCGTAATCAGTGACGTCGGCGGCGGGATCCACAGCGGGGTCCACAGCGGGATCGGTCACCGGATCAGCGAGGTCGCTCAGATCGTCAGAACCACCCAGATCGTCCAGATCCTCGTGCTCTGCTGCGCCGGTATCCACGTCGTCGCCCGAAGCATCACTGGGGAGGTCCTCCGCCGAGGTGGCGTCATCAACCAAAGAACCAGAATCGTCGAGATCCGCAAGATCAACCTCGTGCGAAGCCTCATCTGCCGAAGGGTCTTCCGCACCTTCCTCCGGGAAGGAATCCAGGTCGGGAATCAGATCCCCCTCGGGCATCTCGGTGTTCGGATCAACGGCGACGTCCAACATCGAGTTGAACAAGTCGTCGAGATCCTGCGCTTCGTTGCCGAACAGTTCCTCCAGCGGGGGAAGAATTGGTGCGTCTGCCTCGGTATCAGCGGATGGGCCAGCCATGTGTCCTCCGTTTTCGATCGAATCACTCTTCGTGCTCATCGTTCACCTCCTTCCACCAGCATCCGCAGAACAACAAAGAACGCACTGAAGCAGATGAACCACTCAAACCTGCTTCAGGACGATTGTGTAATGCGTGCAAGGCGGCGAAAGTTCCCGCGAGTAATAAAAGAATTACCTTAAGAGATTACGCCCGATCTCGCACGCAGTTCAATAGGACGGGCACGAAGTTCAATACCGATTCGCACCATTGGAAAGTTAGCAGGGCGAAACATAAAAAGTAATGTCGGCTAAAGCACATGCCGACTACAGTGGAGGCGAAGAATAACCGCGAACGGATAGGAGCCCGACGCAATGCCCATTAAAAGTGACCGCCCGGACATCGCACTCAGCCCGCTAGGTCTCTACGACTACGTCTTCGGCGACCTCACCACGGAAGAAGAAGACCGCGTCGCCGTCATCGACATCGCCGATGGCTCCGAAACGACCTTCGCGCAGCTGCAGAACTACATCGAGTCCACCGCAGGCTGGCTGGTCAGCAAGGGCATCAAAAAGGGCGACGTGGTGGCGCTGCACCTGCCCAACTCCCTGAACTTCATCGTCGCCGCCTACGGCCTGTGGCGCATCGGCGCTGTCGTATCGCCGCTGTCACTGCTGTCCACGCCGGAGACCGTCACCGCGCAGATTGAGGACTCTGGCGCGAAGATGCTGCTTACTGTTGCCGCGCTTGGTGACGCCTCGTCCCAGGGGGCTAAGGATGCCGGCATCGCAGAAGAAAACATCATCCACCTGGATACCTCCAAGGGCATGCAGCAGATCATGGCAGAGCGCCGCACTGCCCCCGAGGTAGAGATCAACCCGGACGAGGACCTGGCGGTACTCCCCTACTCCTCCGGCACCACCGGCCTGCCGAAGGGCGTGCGTCTGATGCACCGCCAGCTGGTGGCCAACGTGCAGCAGGGCCAGGACATCGACCTGCTGCGCCGGGACGACACGGTGTACGCGGTCCTGCCGTTCTTCCACATCTATGGCCTGACCGCGCTTGTGAACCTGGCGCTGGCGCAGCGTGCCAAGCTGGTTGTGGTGCCGCGCTTCGAGCTGCAGAGCTTCCTGGAGCACCACCAGAAGTTCGAGGTGAACTTCACGCTGATCGCCCCGCCGATCGCCGTGCAGCTGGCAAAGCACCCGATGGTGGATAACTACGACCTGTCGCGTATGCGCGGAGTGTTCAGCGGTGCGGCCACGCTGGATGAAGACCTGGCCCTGGCGCTGGAGAAGCGCCTGGGCATCCACGTGCAGCAGGGCTATGGCATGACCGAGACTTCGCCGCTGGCGCACGCCAACGTCTCCAAGGACATCAACCGCGGCTCCATCGGCAAGCCCTGTGCCAACACTGAGAGCAAGCTGGTGGATCCGGAGACTCTGGAGGAGATCCCGCTGCCCAGCGAGGGCGTATCCGAGGTGGGCGAGCTGTGGGTCCGCGGGCCGCAGATTATGGCCGGTTACCTGAACAAGCCGGAGCAGACCGCCGAGGCGCTGCCGGGCGACGGCTGGCTGCGCACCGGCGACCTGGCGAACTGCGACCCGGAGGGCAACGTCCACATCGTGGATCGCCTGAAGGAACTGATCAAGTACAAGGGCTACCAGGTTCCGCCCGCAGAGCTGGAATCCGTACTGCTGAGCCACCCGGAGATCGCAGACGCCGCCGTGATCGGCGTGCACCGCGCCTCCGATGGCGAGGAACTGCCGAAGGCCTTTGTTGTGGCTCAGCGGGGTTCTGCCCTCAACGAGCAGCAGGTGATGGACTTCGTGGCCGAGCGAGTGGCGCCCTACAAGAAGATCCGCATCGTTGAGTTCGTGCAGGGCATTCCGAAGTCCTCCACGGGTAAGATCCTGCGCCGCGAGCTGCGCGAGCGCGCGGTTTAGAACCGCATTCGCGGATTAGAGCGTGGCCGCCGGGGGGGCGCCAGTTAGTTTTCGACGATCGGCACTCGGCGGTACGTGCCGTCGCGGAGGTCGGCGTCCTCAATCTCGTGGCGAGAAATGCCAAGAATGAACAGCACCTGATCCAGGAACGGGTAGTTCACAGAGGCATCGGCGATCTCCTTGAGGGCGGGCTTCGCGTTGAAGGCGATACCCAGGCCAGCCGTGGAGAGCATATCGATGTCATTCGCGCCGTCGCCAACCGCGACAGTCTGGTTCAGCTGGATGCCGTTGGACCAGGCGAACTCCTTGAGGCTTTCTGCCTTCGCCTGGCGGTCGATGACCGGGCCGATCACGCGGCCGGTGAGCTTGCCGTCGACGATCTCCAGGGTGTTCGCGCGGGCGAAGTCAAGGTCCAGATCGCGGGCTAGTGGCTCGATGACCTGGATGAATCCGCCGGAAACCACGCCAGCCTTGTAGCCCAGGCGCTTCAGCGTCCGAATGGTGGTGCGAGCGCCAGGGGTCAGCTGGATGTCGTGGGCTACCTTCTCCACCACCGCAGCGTCCAGGCCGGCGAGGGCCTTCACGCGCTCGTGCAGGGATTCGGCGAAGTCGAGCTCGCCGCGCATAGCACGCTCGGTGACAGCGGCAACCTCTTCTTCGCGGCCTGCGTAGGCTGCCAGCATTTCGATGACCTCGTGCTGGATGAGGGTGGAGTCCACGTCGAAGCAGATGAGGCGCTTCGCCCGGCGGGCCAGACCCGCACGCTCAATGGCGATGTCCACGCCCACTTCCGAGGTGAGGGTCGCCAGCGCCTTGCGCAGCGGCACGCCGCCACCGGGTGCCGGGTTCGCGACGGTCAGGTTAAGCTCCAGGCCGGTGACCGGGTAGTCCGCGATGCCGGTGATCGTGTCGATATTCGCACCGTAGTCCGCCAGGGTCTGGCCGATGCGGGAGATGTGCGTGGCCGTCAGCGGGCGGCCCAGCACCACCATCACGTGCGTGGAGTGCGGACGGGTACTGGAAAGATTGTCGTCAGCCTCGACGCTGACGCGCATGCCGTAGGAAGCCAGAGTTTCTTTAAGTCCCTCGCCGAGCGGCTCTAGGTCTTCTTGTCCGACGCCCACTAGCGCCGCCAGTGACAGCTTCCCACGAAAGACTGACTGCTCAATGTCGAGGAGTTGCACTCCGTAGGAGGACAGCACGCGGAAGAATGCCGCGGATACGCCGGGGCGGTCGGGTCCGGTAACGGTAATCACGCTGGGGGCGAGGCCTTCCTGCAGCGTGTCCTCGAGTGCGGTCTCGAAGTGCGGGTCGGTGGCCAGGCCAGCTGCGGGGTGGGCAGCAGCGGGCTGGTCGGCGGAAGTGTTGAGGTTGCTGGCGTTATCAGAGGTAGTCACGGGCTATATTGTCCCACTTCCCCGCAAGAAGTGATAACCGAAACTGCATAGCCCCCATTTCAGTTCCCCCGCGTTGCCAAGCTGCCCCACTTATCCCTTTCACCCCACCTGCCACACTTTTCCCGGTACCCAGCCGCTCTGTGCTGCTCTCAACCGACCAAATGTCGCTGAATCGGGATTCTGTGAGAGCAAAATCAGACCCCGCATTTCCCCCGAGCCCCTGACCAGTACTTTTGTCTATTGCAAACTACTCCCATTAAACAGATTCCCGATCTAGCGACATTCTGGGCAATTCCGGGCCCCACCAGCCGACCACCGGCGCACAGATTCCCGATCTAGCGACAATTCAGGCGATTTCGGATCCCACCAACCGGCTACCGGCGCACAGATTCCCGATCTAGCGACATTCTGGGCTATTTCGGACCCCACCAGCCGGTGCGGTGGACAGGAATGCAAGTCAGCGGACAGGTATGCAAGTCGGCGGCCGGAAGGCATGCAAGTCAGCGGGCAGGCATGCAAGCCACCAGACGGCTGCCGACGCAGCGGGCAGGCTGTCGGCGCAGCAGGCTGACGGCCGGCATGCAAGCCCCCGCCAGGCTCTCACCCCAGCCC